>NZ_JASJFB010000241.1:0-1093 GCF_030065455.1 Microcystis sp. M53602_WE12
AAATGGGGCGAAAGTCTGTGGACTCTGTGTAAGACAGTACATGGTTTTTTAACTGTGGTATGCGACGGTGGTGGAAGCAGAAACTTAAATCGTGAGGTTTAGGAATCGCCGCCCTAAAAGTGCGGCGAGGATGTCAATGAGGTTCGCTCGTCCTCTATTTTGATCGCCGACTCGTGCAGTCATGTCTTTTTTTCTCTTAGCTGTTGAACCACCTGCCCTGATTAATACTGTAGCTGAACCGGAAACGGAGGAGCGCCAAGTTTCGGAAAATAGTCCCACGTCTGTAGTTTCCCTCCCTGTCACCCCAGCACCTCTAGAAGCAAAAAAGCCTTCAGCAGAGAGCGTTTCTATTCCCCTCACCGTCACTCCACCCCCGGAAACCGTCGAGGTAAAACCCTTGGTTCCCGATGAGGGTATTCCCTTGGAACCTTTACCTAGCAGTGCGGGTGATGCGGCAACTTTAGGAACACCCCTTTCTGTTCAGAATTCTCCACCCCCCGCAGCCGTTGGTGTCACCATTAATCCCGAAACCGAGATAGTTTCAGGATTAAATCAAAAAGCTCTTAACCAGAAAAATGGCTCAACTCGGCTATTAGTGAGGAAAAAAGGCGAAAAAACCAGCCAAGAATACTTGATTTCCCTCAATAACAGCCTAGCTCAGACCGCTAATCCAGAAGGGGAAAGACCCATGGAATTAGTGGCCGATGAGCAGGAATTTGACCAAAATCGGCAGATTATCACCGCTAGAGGTAATGTCACCCTGCGTTTTGCCGAAAGTGTACTAACGGCCGATCGCTTACAGATTAATCTTCCCGAAAAGTTAGCGGTAGCGGAGGGCCAGGTGATCCTAACCCGGGGAGATCAAATCCTGCGCGGCGATCGCTTTGAATATTATTTCGTCCAGGATAGCGGTGTGGTATTTAATGCTAATGGGGAGATTTTTCAACCCAGCACCGCTAGGGATTTAGGGCAAACGCTGCCCACGGATGTGGGGGCCGGTAGTTCTTTTGCAACCCTAACCGATCGTTTGGCATTAAATCAACCCTTGCAGAGAATCACTACGGGAGAGGGTTTTCAATTTGTCGTCGGGGGA
>NZ_JASJFB010000480.1:0-1633 GCF_030065455.1 Microcystis sp. M53602_WE12
AAATTGTTATTGTTTTCTTGAATCAATAATTTGATTCATTCATTTAGCGAAAATTTGGAGAATACATCTCATGGCTAACATCAAAATCAACGAGATCAAAAACACGGTGACTGACGAAATTATCGAGCTTCGCACCGATGCCGCCAACGACAGTCAAGAAAGCATTACCGCTTTTAAAACTTTACGTCAAGTTGCGGGCGGTACTATTGGTGCCACTTCTTTTTATTAGTTTAAGTTTATTGTTGATTCCCTCGACTAATCCATTCGTTGTTCTTCGCTCGAAATAACTAATGATTTGGTTCTTCGTTACTTGGTATGGTTCGATCAGGGGGCATAAATCGGCTAAATCCTTATCTGGCAAGAGACTTAATTGATTAGCTCGTTCTAGATTGAAAACAATTGGCAAAAATCGAAGCAATGTCTTTCTATATAAGGGTTTCACTCCTTATAACTCCCGTCCATTGCATAACACAAACCGAAGAACCCGATTTGTTTAACGCCTGGGTAAAGGAGAAAATTCAGGAAATAGAATACGAGTTAAGTAATTAATTGTGGACGGGGTGGGTTATGCTCACCCCGCAAACATAGTAAGGGAAGATAAGAGTTATGGAATGTGTGATCTGTAAACACGGCACGACTCGATCGGATTTTGTTACCGTTACTTTGGAGAGAGATAATTTTATCGTGATTCTAAAACAAGTCCCTGCGGATATCTGTCAGAATTGCGGGGAGTATTATCTAAGCGAGTCGGTCACTGCGGAAGTTTTACAGAAGGCTGATCGCCTATTTTGTAGGTTGGGTTGAAGCATGAAACCCAACATCATCCCCCTATTATTCTTCATGTTTTGTGTTGGGTTGCACTTCGTTTAACCCAACCTACGGATTATTTTACTATAAGATTAATACAATATGGATTAATAAAATACCAATAATCCGATTATTTTTGAGTGAGCTTATTCAGCATAAAAACCAACAAAGCGATTTTTAATACATACACTTTTAAAAATTCCTGAATCTATTCATTAACAGAATTCCCAGTTAATAAAAAAAATAAATAGTGCTTGCTGAATAATGATAAAACCCTTTTAAAATAAGGCTTTTGACCTGTTAAAGTCTGATGTTAGTGCTGCGAAAATAGGATTGTGACCTTCAAAAACTTGGCATTATCCTTCTTGTGGTACGCAAGCTAGTACAAAAAGGAGGGCAACAAAGCCTGAAACGACCGACGACCGGCTACTGAATCCTGACTCCTAACCCCATCAACAAACTTTTTCAGCAAACCCTAAATAACTCAATTCAGTTAGCTTGGTTGGTTCTCTTTGCTTCCAACAAGACAAGTTCAGAGTTTTTTGTACATAAATTACTTATTTTTGTTTCTTTAAATAGCTTGGAAGCCCGTTGTTTAATCGGTTTTGATGATGTTTTCGCAAAAAACAGTCTTTCAAAAAGAACATAAATAACTCAATTATCTTTTTTTTGTTCGATTTTGATAGTTGATCTGATGTTGAAAAATTGTTATTGTTTTCTTGAATCAATAATTTGATTCATTCATTTAGCGAAAATTTGGAGAATACATCTCATGGCTAACATCAAAATCAACGAGATCAAAAACACGGTGACTGACGAAATTATC
>NZ_JASJFB010000744.1:0-4780 GCF_030065455.1 Microcystis sp. M53602_WE12
GCTCTCGATGGGAAGAAGCATATCCTTAGTTAAAGCAGATTTTCTTCCTCAGTGCAACCTAAGTCGATGCTTTCTCACGAGTGCGGGTTCATTTTCTAGGTTGACTTCGGCTTCCTTACCAGCATTTATTGAGATGTTGCCTTTTGTATATTATTGGCTTGACGGAAGTTAAGGATAAAGGGAAGAAGTTAATCGGACGAATGAAAGAAGGCGATCGCTGTGATGGTTCCCTGATTGAAAATGCGATTAGTCGGTTGGATAGTTTAGATAAAATTGCACAATTAAAAAATCCTGAAGAGTTTGGAACTACGGATGAGGAACGGCTTTATAATGTGGCGTTGCGGTTATCAATTAATTGGATTAATCGGGTTTTGTTTCTCAAATTATTGGAAGCGCAATTAATTAAATATCATCAAGGCGATCGAGATTTTGCTTTTCTCAATTTGGCGAAAGTTCCCAGTTATGATGATCTCGATAGTTTGTTTTTTGATGTGTTAGCTAGGGAGACAAATAAGCGCGAGGCTAAGGTTAAAACGACTTTTGCTCATGTACCTTATTTAAATAGTTCGCTATTTGAACCAACGGAGACGGAACAGCAAACGATTTTTATTGGCAATTTGCGGGAGCGAACTTTACCCATTTTTGCAGGTACGGTGCTAAAAGATAATCAGGGTAATAAGCGAGTAGGTGAGTTAAATACGTTGGCTTATTTGTTTGAGTTTTTGGATGCTTATAAATTCGATCGAGATGAGTTAGAAAATCCTCAAGAAGATAGCGAAAAGTTAATTAATGCTTCGGTGTTGGGGTTAATTTTTGAAAAGATTAATGGTTATAAGGACGGTTCTTTTTATACGCCGAGTTTTATTACCATGTATATGTGTCGGGAAACGATACGAAGAGCGATTGTGCAGAAGTTTAATGAAGTAAAAGGCTGGAATTGTCAAAGTTTGGATAATTTATATGAACGAATTGAGGATAAAAGAGAAGCGAATACTATTATTAATAGCCTGAAGATTTGCGATCCAGCCGTGGGTTCAGGACATTTTTTGGTTTCAGCTTTGAATGAGATAATCGCGATTAAGAGTGAGTTACGGGTTTTATTAGATACTTCGGGTAAGTCGCTAAAAGATTATCGGGTAGAGGTGCGAAACGATAAGTTATTGGTTTACGATGATGAGGGGAATTTATTTGCTTATCATCCGAATAATCAAGAAAAGCAACGGGTACAGCAAGCCTTATTTCATGAGAAACAGACGATTATCGAGGGGTGTTTATTTGGGGTGGATATTAACCCTAATTCCGTGACTATTTGTCAGTTGCGGTTATGGATTGAGCTTTTAAAGAATGCTTATTATCGCGAGGATGGCAATTTAGAAACTTTGCCAAATATTGATATTAATATCAAGTGTGGTAATTCTTTGATTAGTCGCTTTGCTTTGGATGTGGATGTTAAACAGGTTTTACAGAAGCAGAAGTTTAGTATTGAGCAATATCGCAATGCAGTCCAGACTTATCGCAATGCGGAAAATAAGGAACAAAAGCGGCAGATGGAAACGCTGATTGCTAAGATTAAGGCTGGGTTTAGTGCTAATTTATTAATTAGTGATCCTAAGAAGGTGAAGTTACGTCAATTACAAGGGGAGCTTTATAATCTGGAAAATCAGGGTTTATTGTTTGAGGAGACTAAGACGGAGCAAAAAGCGCGGGAGAAAAAAGTAACTAAGTTAAATAATGAGATTGATAAGCTAACTGCTGAAATTGCAGATATTGAAAGCGGTAAGCTGTATAAGAATGCTTTGGAATGGCGGTTTGAGTTTCCTGAAGTGTTGAATGATGACGGGGATTTTGTTGGGTTTGATGTTGTAATTGGTAATCCTCCTTATGGCGTAGATTTTTCAACCCAAGAAAAAGAGTTTTTAAAGAAATATTATGATCGAATTCATGTCCGAACTCCAGAGTCTTTTAATTATTTTTCTTACAGATATCAAGAACTTACAGGTAAGCAATCTTTGTGTTCACTAATAATTCCCTCTAGTTTTTTAAATCAAATTGAATTTGAAAAAAGTAGAGAATTAATACTAAGTAATTACAGTCTTATCTTAGACATTAATCTTGGGGATGGAGTATTTGAAGATGTTACAACTCCTACCTGCATCATTAGTTTTTCTAAAAAAATATTAAACAACTCAACTCTATATGCAGATCTATCAGATGTGGAAAGAGATAAATTACCAGTTGAGCTAGATAAAATCAATAATCTCATTGATCAATCCAATCTTGTTTCTAATCAAGCTTATAGCTTTGTTTTTAAAAATCATCATCAATTAATTGAAAAATGTTATTCAGGTAATCTAACTCTTAAAGATATTGCTGAAGATGTAGCTACTGGAATTAGTCCCGGACTTGCAGATGCTTTTATACTTAAATCAGATGAAGCTGAAAGTAAGAAATTAGAAAAAGATATAATTAAAAAACTAATAATTGGAGGAGAAATAAACTCTTATTGTTTACAGCCTAAATCAGAGAAAGTCATAATTTATTTTTCTTCGGACTTAGATGTTAAAAATTATCCCAATATTATTAAACATTTAAGCTTATACAAAGAAAAACTAGACAATAGAGTAGAAACTAAAAGTGGTGTTATCCCTTACTATGTAATGTTAAGACCTAGGCGCAAAAAATTATTTACTGAGCCTAAAATTTTAATTCGACAAACTGCGAATAGAATCATTGCTGCTTACGACGAAGATCAATGGTATTGCCTTAAAAGTGGAATAATAGTTCAGTTGCCAAATAAATCAGAAGTGCAATATTTATATTTATTGGCTGTTCTCAACTCTAAATTGATGAATTTTTTATATAGTGATTTAGTTAATGAAGATGTGAGAATATTTCCAGAAGTAAAGCCAGTACAATTATTTAAACTTCCAATTGTAGTTCCTAAAAGACAAATACAAATAGCATTAGAAAAAATTGTTAATAAAATTCTCACCGCAAAAAAAGACGATCCTAACGCTAACACAAGCGAATTAGAAAAGCAGATTGATCATTTAGTTTACAAACTCTATCAACTCACCTATAATGAAGTAAAAATAATTGATCCAGAATTTGCCCTAACAGAACAAGAATATCTGGACTTCCCCTAATTTATTCCCTTACCCCCCCGATGTCCTGTAGGGTTGATTCATGAATCAACCCTACTATGAATTAACCCTACGATGAATCAACCCTACTATGAATTAACCCTACGATGAATCAACCCTACTATGAATCAACCCTACTATGAATTAACCCTACTATGAATCAACCCTACTATGAATTAACCCTACTATGAATTAACCCTACTATGAATCAACCCTACCCTTACCCCCCCGATGTCCTGTAGGGCTAATTCATGAATTAGCCCTACAATGGGTGTTGTCAAATTGAAAGATGCTGGGAATCCGCTTTGCCTTGTGCCTTTTGCCTCATGTCAACAAGCAATTTAAATGCGCGGGCAGCTTAATTTCTGGCCAACTAGCTACCACCGAGGCCAATTTATCCAAATCCCGACGATCTTCGATAAAGGGAAAAACACCTAAAACCGGACAATTAGTCAAGGATTGAATTAAATCGATCGGTGTTAACTGCTCTATTTCCGTCTCCGTGCGCGGTTCGAGACAATTAAGGATAATTCCGCCCAAATTGACCTTTTTTTGCTCTGCTAGGGCAATATTAGCCACCGTTTGGGAAATCGCTCCCAATTTCACCGGCACCACTAAAAGGGTTTTTAACCGCCATTGAGCCGCTAAATCCGCCAAAGTTAGCTCGTGAGTGACAGGACAACCTAAACCCCCCAAACCCTCAATTAAAACCAAATCTTGGCTTTTTTGTAGGTTCAGCAGAGCTTGCCACACCGTCCCTAAAGGAATATCTCGACCTTCCAAATCAGCAGCCACAGGAGGCGCTAAGGGTGCTTGATATTGCAGCGGTGTGATCATTTCTAATTGACCCTGAAATAAGCCCTCATACCATTCTCGATCGCCTTGACCCGTTTGCATTAATTTCATCAGCCCCAAGGCCTTGGATGGATAGTATTTTTGCCAATAAGCCACTAAAGCAGTGGTGACAACGGTTTTACCCGCATCGGTATCCGTAGCCGCAATCAAAAGACTATTCATAAAACTTCCAGGCTCAGTCAAGATCAGGTGAAATCACCAATATTTATTATCTTATCTCCCCTCTTCCCCATCACCCCACACCCCACACCCCACACCCCACTTCCCCACTTCCCCACTTCCCCACTTCCCCATCACCCCACACCCCACACCCCACTTCCCGATAATTAATGTCGCCAGAATGCCCCCGATGACTTCTAATCATCCCCTGAAAATTGGTATAGTTGGGACAGGGTTCGCCGCTCAACGTCGCGCTGAAAGCTGGCAAGCGGATGATCGCGCCAGGCTTCTGTATGTTAGCGGTAATAGTGCCGAATCGATCGCTAATTTCTCGCAAAAATACCAAATTTCTGCCCTAGATTCGGCACTAAGCCTTGCCAGCCATCCCGATCTCGATCTGATTGTCATTGCCAACGTTAATCAGGCCCATGCCTCGATCGCCCGTACGGCCTTAAAATCAGGTAAGCACGTTATCGTCGAGTATCCCCTGGCTTTCCACCCAGCGGCGGCAGCAGAATTAATCACCCTAGCCGAAACCGAGAAGAAATTACTGCACGTCGAACATATTGAACTTTTGGGGGGACTGCATCAAACCCAACAGCAGTATTTAGCCAGCCTCGGCA
>NZ_JASJFB010000638.1:0-3732 GCF_030065455.1 Microcystis sp. M53602_WE12
ACTTTAAACTCTAAGACAAACATTTTACGCACGGGTTACTTAGATAAAATCAGTATAGCACAATAAAAGTTAAGTTAACAAGCTATAGTTTAAAAAGCCGTCCTAAAAGGACGGGGCTTTAACCCAAAATTTCGGTAAATTTTAGTCAAACATTTGATTTACTTAGTTTCTAATCCTCTTTTTAGGTAGGAGAATTGTCAGAGCCTTTCTCTTGCCTATTGCCTATTGCCTATTGCCTTCAGAAACTGATAACTGATAACTGCTTAATTTCCTCGCCAAAAGACAATCGAATTATTGAGAGGTTGAATGGTGGTGCCGGGATAATAGAAAGCGAGAATTTGTTCGGGAGACCAACCCAAACGGGCTAAATTATAGGAACCAAATTGACTTAATCCTACCCCGTGGCCAAAACCGCCACCAATAAAGTTATAACCCTGGATCTGTCGATTGGTATCGTAGATAGGATCGATGTAGAATAGGGTACTGCGAGGCGGTCCCAAAGCACTACGCACCTCATTTTTATGCAGTTCCAAAATCCCCTTATCGGTTTGAACGGTCATAGTCAGAATCCGACCGGAAGGAGAGCGCTTAGTCACTTCCATCCATTGGATTTTCTGGAAATGGGCGAGGGGATGTTTTCTGCGTTTTAGATAGGTTTCTAGGTCTTGACTCAAATCAGCTAAAGAAGCTTGTTTTTGCCAGCGAAAAACCCGTCGGCCCGTCTCATTAAAACCATCTTTAAGATTAATAAACTGGCGAAAAGTTGTCTCATTAGCGAGAGATTGTTTCGAGAGATCCCAGACTCGATTGGGGGAGTCCACCACTGCCCGGAGATAAGGTCTTTCCTCCCCATCCCAAACATCACTAAAGAGGGCAGTTATTCCGCCGGTGGTAGAGGAATAAAGGGCATCCACTAACTCATTTTGGTAGGTTAAAACCAGGCCTCGCGTGGCCGCGATCGCTTGATCAGCCCGGGGATTAGTTCCCGTCAATCCATAATAAACTTGACAATGGGTATCGGCACAGAGTTCGTAATTATCGGCTTGAAAACGGCGGAGATTGCGGAGGGCGTAGGTACGGGCGATAATAGTTTGCGCTTGGGTGGCGCTTTCCGGGGCATCATGACCGATTTCGTGGGGTACAACCCCGCGCAGGTAGGTTTCGAGGGGAACGTTATTAACTAGGGTAAAAGTGCCGTAGGCGTTGGGCTGTAGGCGCATAGTTCCCCCGTACAAACGTAACTGATCGGGGCTATGGGTGACTTGAATCAGGTTTTTTTGGCTCTCGATTTCTAATTCTTTGGGAAAATAGCGCACCCCGTTGATCTGGAAAGAAACTTGCGGCTTTTCTTTGAGTAAAACACTATTAATATAGGGTTGATTGTGGCCTTTGGCTTGCAAACTGGTCAGCAACCAACGTCGCACTAGGGGATTTTCATAAACTTCTCGCTTTGCCCAGACCTGCCAGCGTCCGGGTTGGGTAATTTCCACTTTAATGCCCATTTTTGCCCAATTTTTGGCACTATTTTCGGCGGTTTCAAAGGTGGCGTGGTCGCTCAAAATGACTTTTTCTTGCAGGATGGGAGAAGCGAGGGGACGGGGAATAACTTCTAATTGTAGGCGATTGGTTTGCAGGGTTTGGGATTGGCCATCTTCTCCCAGCACCCGCAGGGTGAGATGATCACCATTGGTACTGCCCAGGGTTAATTTTTCCTTGGCTTCATCGCCAAAACGTTGGACAATGCCCACTCTCAGAAGGACATCCTTGGCTATAGCGGCAGGAATTAGGGTTAAACTGAGCAAGATCGCCGCAGTTATGGAACCGATGCTAATTATTTGTTTTTTTTCCTTGATTTTTAGCATAAAGTCAAGTATCTGTTAATAAGTTTTCATAAAAGTTGAGGATATTCAGAGATTATAGCAGCAAGCCGTTAGGGGAATAGGGTAATGGGGGGGATAGGGGAATTTCCACTAAAACCCTAAAACCCTAAAACCCCAACACCCTCAAACCCCAACACCCAACATCCAACCACCAACAAAGCATCTAACTTCCCCCATCGCTGATAATGCGTAAACGTACCATTTTCTGGCCACCTTCATCCAGTTCCACTTCGATCACTTCACTGGTTAAACTTTCCAAACAGGTTAACATCGATCGCAGATGGGGATTACTTGCTCCCGTATCCACATAGAGGCGATCGGACAAACTACCTAAACGTTTCCAAGTAGTATAAAGTTTAGCTACGGCCTGCTCTAATTGTGTGGCTTGTTTAACCAGATCCGCCGCCGTATTTAGACAATCGACGCGCAACGCTTCTTCTAGAGCCATTTCGATATCTAAATTACCCCGTCGGAGAGTTTGCACTTGGGCCGCCGCATCGAGATATTTGGCTAAGCTGCGTGCTTCCGAGGTGATTAATTTTACCGTGTCCACATCGGGATTAGCGGCGATTTCTTGACGGAGAGTGTCGATATGAGTATCGGGTAACTTTTCTAATTCTTTCACTAGGGGGGCGAGATGACGCGCCGGTAAACTGCCGTCGCTGGCTTTTTCTTTCACTTCATCGGGTAGTAAATCTGAACTCATCGCTGTCCATTCATCGGCCAATTGCTTCACCTCCCGACGGGTAATTCTCTCCCCTTGTCGGGCCGCATCACTGACTAATTTTTGAATTTCGGGGGCAGATTTGGCCGTTTCTACGAAGGCGCGTTTACTAAAATTATTGATACTATCGGGATCCAGTTGTCCTTCCGCCAGGAGAGTATCAGCACTATTAGCCAATTGAATCAGAGCATAAGCTTGACTTTTAGTGATTTCTCGCTGTTTTAACCAGTTTAAAAAGCCTGTACCCCGACTATCACCGCCTTGCTTCTCCCGGTCGCGAATAGCTCGCAAAATTCGCCCCCGCCAGATTTCCGTTTGCAAATCAAAGCGATCGCAGACTTTCCAAAAAGAATCCAGTTGTCGCTGAAAGTCGTGATCTTGAATGGTTTCATCTTCGGGATCTGGCAGTTGAAAGTTAAACTCTAGAGGCGTTTCAAAGGCATCAATGATCGCGGAGGTGTCGGAGGAGAACGTCGCAGCATCAACCATATATGATAGACTCGGCAGTTAATCGGGCATTTTATCTTAACTCGCTCTGGCAACCCCCGACAAGCCGATTAATCGTCAGGTAAAACCACACACCCCACACCCCACACCCCACACCCTGTCCCCACGAACAACTTTTTCATCAAACCCTAGTTAGGAGAAGCATTGGGGGGAGTGGGACCGGTGACGGGTGGGGAAGGTGTCGTCCCTGGATTGGTATCGGTGACAGGTGTGGAAGGTGTCGTCCCGGTCGTGGGACTCGGACCGGTGACGGGTGCGGGAGAAATCGATGGATTGGAAGGGGGATTATGACTCAAGAATTGCCAAGCGATCGCAGCCAGCAAACCGAGAACACCGACAGCGATCGCTACTACGACTAGGGGTGAAACCCTAGTGAGCGCGGGGGGAGAAGTACGACTAGAAACCGAAGAAGATGCAGGGGGGGGAGTGGGTATTGCTGTCACCACTTCTTCTCCGGGGTAGGTGTCCCCGCTGTGATCAAAATCTTGGTCATTAAGATCGGGAATAATCCGTTCTTTGGCCTCAGCATAAACTAAAGGCGTGACAGGTTCAGCCGCAGGAACTACCCGACAATAAACTAGGGCGATGGTGGAGTTATCGTGACCGTTTTTCTGGTTAGCT
>NZ_JASJFB010000868.1:0-2230 GCF_030065455.1 Microcystis sp. M53602_WE12
AAATCCTTATCTGGCAAGAGACTTAATTGATTAGTTCGCTCTAGATAAAAAACAATTGACAAAAATCGCTAAATGCCTTTCTATATAAGGGTTCCATCCCTTATAACCCCCCTCCATTGCATAACACAAACCGAAGAGCCATAATTATCTCCCTAAATTACCTTGGTTAAGATGATAAAGAGCAATGATTTTTTCCGTGACTTCTGTAATACTGAGATGATCGGTATTAACTTCGATCGCATCTGTGGCCTTTCGCAGGGGTGCTAGGGAGCGATTACTATCCAAATAATCCCTTTTTTCAATCTCTTGGGTTAATTCTGCGAGACTAATACCCCCATTTCCCTGCGCTTCTAAGTCTTTTAATCTCCTTCTCGCTCTTTCTTCGGGTGTCGCTGTCAAGAAAATCTTTAATTCCGCTTCTGGAAAAACATTAGTACCAATATCTCGACCTTCCACAACTATTCCCCCCGACATTCCCAGCTGTCTTTGCAGGGTGACTAACTGCTGTCGCACCGCTTTTTGAGCGGCAATTCTGGACACTTGCGCGGTAATTGCGGGAGAGCGAATCTCTAAAGTCACATCCTGCCCATTAATCTTCACTATAGTCACATTTTCGGGACTATCGGCGGGGATTATTGCTATCTTCGCTAAAGATAATAACTCGGCGATGGCCGCT
Source organism: Microcystis sp. M53602_WE12 (assembly GCF_030065455.1). Lineage (NCBI taxonomy): Bacteria > Bacillati > Cyanobacteriota > Cyanophyceae > Chroococcales > Microcystaceae > Microcystis > Microcystis sp. M53602_WE12. The sequence goes on from NZ_JASJFB010000868.1 coordinate 677, forward strand.
TCTGCGGACAAATCCAGACCGGAATTCACCACTAACCATGTCACTGCGCGATACATCGCACCGGTATCGAGATAGGTTAACCCCAATTTTTCCGCTACTAAGCGCGTTACCGTCGATTTTCCCGCTCCAGCAGGCCCATCAATAGCGATAACTGCCCGACGTTGACGCAAGATAATATTATCAATTAAACGGGTTTGACCGATCGATCCAGCGATCGCTAACAAACCCCCTGTCTCGATCTGCTCGATCGGTTGTAAACTCTGGGGATGGACTAAATCCAGATACTGACAGCGAAATTCTGCTACTCTGTCGAGATTTTTTTGCACAATAGCCAGTAGTTTTTCCCTTTGTCTTTCCCCTAAACGAAAACTTTCGAGAGCTAATTGCAAACTTTGGGCGATAATTGTCGCTTTTTCCCTTTCTGTGGCCGATAGATACTGATTGCGAGAACTAACGGCTAATCCCGATGTTTCTCGCACTGTAGCACAAGCGCGAATCTCGATCGCTAAATTTAAATCTCTGACTAATTGCCGGATAATCGCTAACTGTTGGGCATCCTTTTCGCCAAAATAGGCGATCGTCGGTGCAATAATATTAAACAACCGCGTGACAATTGTGGCTACTCCCTGAAAATGTCCCGGACGAAAAGCACCACATAACCCGCTAGTCAGAGAAATCGGGGGAACAACTGCGGTTATCTCCTCAGAATCACCAATTCCTAAAGTTTCCGCACTGGGAGCAAAAATAGCAGCAACTCCCAAGGATTCACACAGTTGGCGATCGCTTTCAAAGGTGCGGGGATAGCGAGAAAAATCCTCTGTAGGGCCAAATTGTAGAGGATTAACAAAAATACTAACCACAGTCACCTCCGCTTCCGTCACTGCGCGTCGAATTAGACTAGCATGACCTTTATGGAGAGCGCCCATGGTTGGCACGAGGGCAATACTGTGATCAGGGCGATAATCAGCCAAAAAAGTGCGTAAACCGGGGATTGTCGTGAATATTTGCACAGGGTTCACTCCTTTAATAGCCTATTCCACTACTATTCGCCATTCGTGCAGTTAATACTCCACATAGCCATTTTTAATCAGGGGATGCTGCCCGATGATCGATTCGGCTGCTTCCGGGGAATCGGCTTTAAATAATAACATCCCATCGCCTCTTTCTGTCCAATAACTCGTTTTTGTCTCCTGTCCTGTCTTGAAAGAGGGTGTAGGGTGTAGGGTGTGGGGTGTAGGGAAAGAAACCTCTTTCATCTGTGGGGGTGAAAATTTTTTCATCGGGACTGACTTGATTAAACGCTGCACACAAGTAGGGAGGCACAATTATTTGTAGGATGGGTTAGCGGTAGCGTAACCCATGCGGGTGTTGGGTTTCATGCTTCAACCCAACCTACGTTCATCTTATATTTAACCCACATTCCGCACCCTAAAGTGTCACATTGAAAATTTTATCTAAATCGTCAAAACGATTGCCGGCTCTGAATTACAGGCTAATTTGGTTGCCCAGCAGATGCACAATTAGCCCTAAAAATCTGATAACTCTGATACCAAA
>NZ_JASJFB010000044.1:0-6153 GCF_030065455.1 Microcystis sp. M53602_WE12
AGGGAAAAAATCCCTAAATTTTCCCCCCAATCACTCCAATGGTAGGCACTTTTTCAGGGAAAAAAAGTCTAAAAGCCTTATCCAACAAGGTTTTTAGATTTATTCAGCAAACCCTAAAAGTCTTACCCAACAAGGTTTTTAGATTTATTCAGCAGACCCTATTTAGGGGTTGCTGGCTTATCACCTTGACATCAGGGCCGTAGAGATTTGTACTCAATTACTATCCTATCGCTAAATTCTGGGAAGAAATCAAAATCCCCCTAAATCCTTAACAAATTCCTAATCATCTCGTTTGGCATCATGATAAGCCGCCCCGAGGTATAATTCCCCTACTTTCGGGTTATTGAGTAAATCTTGACCCGATCCCTGAAAACGATCTTGACCACTTTCTAAAACATAACCTCGATCGGACATCATTAGGGCTTTTTTGGCATTCTGTTCCACTAAAATAATTGCAGTTCCCGTCTGATTAATCGCTTTTATCTGTTCAAAAACGCTGGTTACTAAGATAGGAGATAAAGCTGCCGAAGGTTCATCGAGAATTAATAAATCTGGTTGCAACATCAGCGCTCTTCCCATGGCTAACATCTGTCTTTCTCCTCCGGATAAAGTGCCAGCTTTCTGACGACGGCGCTCGTCCAAACGAGGAAACATGGCATAAATGCGCTCTTTTAGGGGTTTAATCGCTTTTTTACTGGTAAAAGCCCCCATTTCCAGATTTTCCTCGATGCTAAGGGATGGAAAAACATTAGCAATTTGGGGAACATAACCCATACCGAGGGGAACGATTTGATTAGATTTCCAACCAGTGATATTTTTTCCCTTAAAAGTGATAGTTCCAGCACTGGGTTTTAATAAACCAAAAATAGTCTTAGCGAGGGTGGATTTTCCCGCACCATTGGGACCGATAACCGTGACTAATTCCCCCGGTGCAATGCGAAAGTTAACCCCTTGCAATATGTATAAATCCTGCACATAACCAGCATAAACTTGTTCAACTTCTAAAAGATAATCCATGGTAAGGTAAAAAGGAGATAGGAGACAGTAATATGAATTATAAATTGGGAAGTGGGAAGCATTTTCAGTGAACAGTAATCAGTGAACTGAAAACTTACATCTGATAACTGATAACTGATAACTGATAAATTAGGGAGTTTTTTGTAAATCGGGACGTTCTTGTGGCAGAATTGCACCTTCGACGGGGCATACTTGTAGACAGATACCACAGTCGATACAAGTGGCAAAATCAATCCAATACCAATCGGTTCCTTTAACATTTTTACCCGGTCCCGGATGGATGCAAGCAACAGGACAAGCGGAAACGCAATCGGCAACCCCTTCACAAGTTCCAGTGACGATCGAATGTGGCACAGTGTTTTCTCCTCTAATTCTTAACATTACTTTACCACTTTTAGGCACTGCCGTGCCAAGATCGGATCATTGTTAGGAAACTTTCTCTTAATTCCCTAAAATATTGGGAGTTTTTTCTTGATCTTAGCAAGAAGTAAAATAGAAGTTTTCGCTAGGGTTTTTACTATTCCCTTACGGGAGGACAAATAGTTAATTTCTTCCCGTAATTCCTGATTATTTTTCTGGAGATAATTATGATTATTTTCTAATTCTTTTAGGGATATTTCCATCTCTTTTATAGTACGATAATCTTGCTGTTGTTTCAGATACATTATCTGTTGTGCTTCCTGTAATTTTCTTAACTCTAACCAGACTTGATTCTGACTTGATTCCTTAGTTTCACTGAGCGCATACTGGAAAAAATTAGTGATTTCTTCCGCTATTGTTTGATTAACTTCAAAAAACTCGATAATATCAATCTTTTCGGGGGTAATTTTGGGGTATAACTTTCTTAAATCTTGGGCGATATTAGAGGAAAAAGCGATGATTCTAGAAGCGGATAAAATTGCATAGTGTTTTTCTAAATCTACTGGTAAATTGCCGTTTTCTTCTGGGAACTCAGAAGCAAGCAAAAGTAGAGAAGGAGTGGTTAAGGGACTGGTATAAAAAGTGGAAATAAATAAATTTGCCTGTAGGCGATCGCAAATATCTTGGATTTTTCTGGCATCCTTTCCCGTACAATTATAATCGTAGGATTCCGCGGGCCAATATTTAAATTCTTCCCATCTTGGTGCGGTGTTATTTCTATCTAAAATAACAATGTGTTGACTAAATTCTAATTGACTCCAATGCTCTAGAATTGAAGACCAAATTCTGGCTAATTTTCGTTGCTTAAGTTGAAAGATCACGCCATCAATAACAATAATTGGGCATCTTTTCCGGGAGATAGCTTGAATTGTTTGTAATTTTTCTCGCTCATCTTCCTGTAAAATTATGCCTAAATCTTCCATCTTAACTGGATTGGGTTTAATTTCTATATCCTTAATGTCTGGGTGGGGAATTTTATAGATTTTACACACTTGATAATGTTCCTGTAATGCTTGACCATTACTGCCATGTTCTAAGCCTTGGAGATTTAAATAATATAACCCTAAAATCTCAGGAATTAAAGCCATTTTTTCGCCTTGAATGCCGATTCTTAACCAAAATTCATAATCACCAGCACAGCGAAAATTTTCCTGAAAATAACCATATTTATCGTGCAGCATTTTTCGCCACATTGGTTGAGAACCCACACAACAACCTTGACGCATCTGTTGATAGGAGTAATTTGGCCAATTCCAATGTTTTAAAGCTGGGGTGGTGGCAAAAGTATCATTTTTGAGGGTGGTAATTAATTGATCGGCATAAACCAAGCTAATCTCTCTATTGTTATCTAGATAATTAGCCATAATTTCCAGAGCATTAAAACAGCGACGATCATCAGTATTCCCATTGGTGATATAGGAACCCCTAGCTAGTTTAATAGCACGATTCCAAGCGCGGTAGAGGGTTTCTCGTTCTCTAGTTCTCTGGTAAATAATATTAGGATAATTTTCTTGAAACTCTTGGATAATCTCCCCTTCATTCTCCGGGGAAGCACTATCGATAATAATAAGTTCTACTTCTCCCTTTTCATAAAGAGTTTGAGTAACTAAATCCTCTAAACAACCCTGGATAAACTCCGCTGATTTATAGGTAGAAACAATTACGGAAACTTTGATCCTCTGCACGGGGATAGAGTTATTAAAACTAGGATTCATCGGCTTATCTGATCGCAATTCAAGACAGGGAAATTTTTTGATAATTTTGAAAAAGAAGATTTTAAGACTCTATATTTGATCGGGAGAATTGTCAAGATGTTATCGACTCTTATTGAAGATACCAGTTTATTTACCTTTGGCTTGTTACTTGACATAATAAAAAACTATAATGGGAAGGCTGTGGAAAATGAGCAACAATGACCGTATCTTCCTCCCTAGACTGGCTAACCCGTGGCACCAGTGACCTATTCCCCCATCAACCCGACTCCCAAGAGCCTAGGGAAAATTTAACCCAACTACTGCAAACCACCGATCGCCCTTTAAGAATTAAACTAGGTATTGACCCCACCGGCAGCGATATTCACCTAGGTCATAGTATCCCTTTTCGGAAACTGCGTGCTTTCCAGGATGCCGGTCATGTGGCAGTGGTGATTATTGGTGATTTTACCGCTAGAATCGGCGATCCGACCGGAAAATCGGAAGTTAGAAAACAATTAACCATCGAAGAAGTGAGAGCCAATGCCGAGAATTATCTGGCACAATTACGCCCAATTTTAGATTTTAACACCCCTAATCGCCTAGAAATTCGCTATAACTCGGAATGGTTGGGGAAATTAGACCTATCGCAAATTCTCGAACTTCTCTCCACCATGACCGTCGGGCAAATGTTGGCAAAAGAAGGCTTTTCCGAACGCTACGACCGGGAAAACCCGATTTTTCTCCATGAATTTCTCTATCCCTTAATGCAGGGTTATGATTCCGTCGCTGTCGAGGCCGATGTCGAATTGGGAGGAACTGATCAAAAATTTAATATTGCCGTCGGTCGTGATTTGCAGAAATATTTCGGTAAAAAACCGCAATTCGGGCTACTTTTACCGATTTTAATCGGAACCGATGGCAGTCAAAAAATGTCCAAATCCCTGAATAATTATGTGGGATTGCGGGAATCGGCCCTGTCCATGTACTCGAAACTGGAAAAAACCCCCGACGCTTTGTTAAAAGATTATTACGAACTATTGACAAATTTGCCCTTAGATGCTATGGCGAGCAATCCGCGAGAGGCACAAAAACAACTGGCGATCGAGGTAGTTGCCCAGTTTCACGGAGAAGAGGAGGCATTAAAGGCACAAAAAACAGCGCAGGAGATAGTTCTACAGGGAAATACGGCAGCTGCGGCCTCTGTACCCGAATTTTCCCTAGCAGCGGTCACTTTTCCCCTGAAATTATTCTATCTTCTTGCGGCCACCGGCTTATGTAAAAGTAGCGGCGAAGGGAGAAGACAGATTCAGGGGGGTGCAGTCAGAATCGATAGTGAGAAAATCACCGATGTGGACAAAAGTTTTGAGACAGCCGAAGCTTTAACGGGAAAAGTCCTACAGGTGGGCAAAAATAAATTTATTCGCTTTGTAGCTTAAATAAGCGAAAAAGTCCCTATTCGGCGGCTTTTTCCACGATTTCTAACTCAAAATCTCGAAAATGGGCTTTAAACTTTTTACTGAACTCGACGAGGACGGGTAGGTTGGCGCTAACCGGCCTACCACGCCATTCGGTGACAATCCCTTTCACCTCTCCCTCTAGTCCTTTCACGTCAAAAGGATCCGATTTGTGTTCAGGATGGTGATAAACTACCACAGACTCAATTACACGAACTTGATCGCCAACTTTCATAAACTCTCTAGCGAAGACAAACGCCTATTGTATCTTTGAAAACAATCTTATCATTCTACGCCGTATCAGGGAACGGGGAACTGAAAACTCTTAAGATTGAAACCTAGAGCCTGAGCTTTGACGATACTTTTGTTCGTAAGCAGCAATACTGGGAGCAACCTAAGCGTCACCTGTTGTGCAAGGCTGACGGCTAAAACACTGATAACTAGGGCTTGCTGAAAAAATCTAAAAACTTTGTTGGATAAGGCTTTTAGAGTTTTTGTCAATCAAAAAGTACCAGGCATGGGAGTGATCAGGGGGAAAATTGAGGTACTTTTTCTCTGAAAATTAGGTAACTGACTACCTCAAAGTCGGTAAAACCCCACACCCCACACCCCACACCCCACACCCTGCCCCCACGAAAAACTTTTTCAGCCAACCCTAACTACTTAATGATTTGATAGCATGGGGGAAAACCTATAGAGGGTTAAGCGGTATGAGTGACTATAAAGATTCTTCTTCCATGCGCTATTTCCTGGCGGGATTAAAACCCTTTGCCCAACCTTTATTTTGGCTACCGTTAGGAATATTTTCCTTGGCTCTAATTGGTTTGTGGGTATATCAACAGAATCCTGAATGGTTGGGTTCGGTATTAGATACCCCAGGAATGTCCTTGGAGGAGCGGGAAATCCGGGCTAACCAGATTACCGATACTCCTCTCCCCAGTACTGTACCATTGCCAGCCATTCCTGCCCATAATAATACCGCTCGCCTGAACAAACCGGCCTCGACGCAGCCTTTTAATCCTCTAAATACTAATCCCGATAAGAACCAGAAACCCTCCTTATTTGCGCCGTTAATGCCGCAGACTAAGCAAAATCAGGCACCGAAGGCTAGTAAAAGTCTGCAACCGATTCAACTGCGACCGATTAGTGGCGACAGTAGCAATTATCCTTTACAAAGGGAAATCGAAAATCGCTCGCGGACTGCTAACTTGAATAATTCTCCTAATCTCAACCCCGGGGGCAGCCCGAATCAAGTTAACCCCCAGGGAAATTATTCCCCTGAACAACAAAATGTTCAACCCCTACCCTCCTGGAATAATGCCAACCCTAACCCCGTCTCCGGCTCTAGCAACCAATCCAACTATTATCAACCCCCTGTATATCAACCCCCCGTCTACGGCAGTCAACCGAACGTCACTGGTTATCCTAATCAGGGAATGCCACCTAACAATAATGGCACCCCCAATCAAGTCCCACCTCAAAGTATTAACCGAGGTTTCACCATCCAACAACCTATTAATACCAGGTCTTCTGGTTACTAGAGGAACTTAGATAGGGTTTGCTGAATA
>NZ_JASJFB010000304.1:0-11892 GCF_030065455.1 Microcystis sp. M53602_WE12
TACCAGATATGGGAGTGATCAGGGGGAAATTCAGCTACTTTTTCCCTGAAAATTAGGTAATTGACCCCCTCAAAATCGGTAAAACCCCACACCCCACACCCTACACCCTACACCCTGCCCCTAGGAAAAACTTTTTCAGCAAACCCTAAGTAGGGAGGCACAATTATTTGTGGGATGGGTTAGCGGTAGCGTAACATGAGCGGGCGTTGGGTTTCATGTTTCAACCCAACCTACGTTCATCTGATCACTGATAACTGATCAGTGATCACTGATCACTGATAACTGATAACTGATTATGAGATAATGTCTGATCTCACTTGTAATTTTTGACTTGCATGACCATCGTTACCGAAGCCTTAACCGAGTTGGAACCAGTCATAAAAACTACCTTTACCGTCGAGGAAATTCGCCAACTACTGCCCCATCGTTATCCCTTTGCCCTAGTTGATCGGATTATTGACTATGTACCAGGTAAAAAAGCTGTTGGCCTAAAAAATGTCACGATCAACGAGCCTTTTTTCCCCGGTCATATTCCCAACCGTCCCTTGATGCCGGGGGTGTTAATTGTTGAATCCATGGCCCAAGTGGGGGGAGTGATTTTGACCCAATTACCTGGGATGAAAGGGAAATTTTTTGCCTTCGCTGGCATTGATAAAACCCGTTTTCGTCGTCCTGTGGTGCCAGGGGATCAATTGATCATGACGGTGGAATTATTATCCTTCAAGATGAATAAAATTGCTAAAATGCAAGGGGAAGCAAGAGTCGATGGGCAATTGGCCGCTCAGGGCGAAATGATGTTTTCCATCTTTGATTGACCTATGAATTTTGATCGAGATCGTCTCCGACAAGAACTAAATTTATTTGCTATTCTAGGGGCTTTTATCACCAATATTTTCGCTAATATTTTCCCTCTCAACGGCGAAAATATCGGGGCTATCTCGAATACAGTTTTTCAAGATGTCTTAATTATTCCCGCTAATTATGCTTTTGCTATCTGGGGATTAATTTATCTGGGTTTAATTAGTCTGGGAATTTACCAAGCTTTGGCTTTCAATAAAACTGAACCGCGTTTGCGTCGGTTAGGCTACGAATTAGCCATCGCTAGTGCTTGTCAGATTCTCTGGGTAATTCTCTTTCAATTGCGTTTTTTTACCCTGTCTTTATTGACAATGCTAGGCATTTTAATTCCTCTCATCCGGCTTTATCTTCGCTTAGAAATTAATCGCTTGATTGTCAATCGTAAACAGGGTTTATTAGTTAATGCTCCTATTAGTATTTATTTCGCTTGGATTACCGTAGCCACGATTGTCAACGTCGCTTCGGTGTTAGATTGGATCAACTGGCAGCGATGGGGTCTAACAGACCAGATCTGGACGGTAATAATCCTAGTTATCGGGGCGATAATCGCGATTTTAGTCGGTTTAAAAAGAAAAGATCGGGCTTTTATCGGGGTGTTTATCTGGGCTTTTTTGGCGATCGCTGTTAAACAGATTTCTCTGCCTCTAATTGCGATAACAGCGATTATATTAGCGATTACCCTAACTTTTTTGGTTTTTCGTGGCAATTTTCGTCCTCTGAGTCGTTAAGATGCGGGATCACAGCGAATTTCGACGATAAAGCCATCGGGATCGTAGAAGTAAACCCCTCTCCCAGTCGGCCGGGTCACGGGTCCACTAGCAATAGTAATTCCCTGACTTTGTAGCACTTCTAGGGCAAAATCGAAGCATTCCGGGGCAATATCGAAGGCTAAATGATTGGCACGGGTAAAAGCGATTTCGGGATTGTCGTCGGGAGGGTTTAAATCTGGTTCCCAAAATAGGTCAATTACTGTACCATCGGGGGTGATAAAATTGGCCACTTTTCCCTGGGCAACTAATTCTTTTAAGGTACTGGGAATTTTTTCGCCCACTAATTCCTCTAATCCTAATATTTCCCCATAAAAATGACGGGAAACCTCCATATCTTTGACGTTGAAAGCAATATGATGGACTTTTCGCAGTTGACCGATTTTGAGTTTTTTCGCGGTTACGGAAGGACTAATAGTCATTTTAGTTAGGGTTTGCTGAAAAAGTTTGTTGGTGGGGTGTGGGGTGTGGGGAGAACAAATAAAAATAATCTCCTGACGACGGACAACTTAAGAGTTAATTTTTTGCAATAATTGTCGAATGGATTCTGCATCTTGAGCGTTGGGTAGGAGAGCGAGATAGAAGCCTAAATCCTGTTGCGCTTGGCTGAGTTGTCCTATTTGATAGTAAACTAAACCTCGATCGCGCAGCTCTAGGGGATGATTAGGAATGAGCAAAAGTAGCAGATCTATTGTCCGAATTGTCTGAGACCATTGTTGACGATTCAGGTAAATATATTTTAAATTAGTCAACAAACGTAATAAAATTTGCTGATTGGTAGCAATATTGAGAAAATGTTCTTCTAATTTAACTGGCTGTTGATAAACTTGACTTAATCTTTCTTGACAGTCCTGTTTAAATAGGATTTCACCACCGTGAAAGGGATCGACAAAAATTTCCACTTCCTCGAAATCGGGACGGATAATAAAATGCCCAGGCATACCAATTCCTACCATGGGAAAATCGATCTGTTTGGCAATCTCTAAATAGATGATCGAGAGAGTGAGCGGAATACCTGTGCGGCGATCGATTACGTCATTTAAGTAGCTATTGCGGGGGTCATAGTATTCTTGGGTATTACCAGTAAATTGTAAATCTTCAAACAAATATTGATTGATAACCTTGACTATTTTTAAGGGATATAATCTATCTGGTAAACGTTTTTTTACCTCGTCAGCCATTAAATTTATTCTATTTAAATAGTGATCAATCTTGAGACGGGGATATTCAAAATTGGCTATTTGTAGGGCTGCCCGAGCTAGATTTATCTCAGGGTCAGGATGTTGAATTGTTTCGATGAAAGCTTGGTATAAGAGTTCAAGGGTCATTAGAAAAGGGTATTAATCAGATTATCAACTATTTTAACCGATCCTTCTGGTTTTATGGCCTCTCTTTTCTGAATCACCATTAAAGATTCAGTGATTTAGATGAGCTTTCCCTGGAGGAGTAACGAGAAATCTTGTCAAGGTCTAGATTAACCACCGCTTTTTCTAAAGGTATCGTGCGACAATTTTTATTTTGATTCTGCACTTGATAAACTAATTGATTTGTCCAATCTAAAGCAGTTAACCAACCACTTTGAGGATGATAAACCCCAGTTTCAATGTCTAGCCAACCGTTGCCGCGAGCTAGTTGTCCCGGTTTGACATCGGGAAAGGTAAAGGTTAAAGTATGACCTGTGATAATTAGTTTATCCTTGAAATAGGGTTGGGTCATGGCATGAAATTCGTTTCTAATCCAACAAAACTGCTCGTTTGTTTGCTGTTCAAGGGGATATTCTGGGTGTACTCCCGCGTGAACTAACCAAATATCTCCTAGGTCTAAATAAGCGGGTAGAGATTGGAACCAATTGATATGCTCGGCGGGTATATTGTTATTATAACTTAGTAGTGTCGCCGCCCCGCCACTCTCGATCCAGCCGTTAAACCATTTTTCAGAAACTTCTTTTCCTGCCAGAGCTTTTAAGAGCATATATTCATGATTTCCTAGGAGACACTGATAGTTATTTTTGATCACCAAATCCACCACTTCCAAGCTCTGCTGTCCTCGATCGATTAAATCCCCCAGAAAATAAACCTCATCCTCACTATCGGGAGCAACTCGGTTTAATAGTCGCAAAAGTGTCTGAAAACTGCCATGCACATCTCCGATAATAATACGACGCGGTTCTTGAGTCTGTTTCTCTATTTTTTTAAAAAACACACACCCCTCTCTAATTGCTGAGATTGCTACTCTTTTATCGCTAAAAAAGCAGTTTTTATAAGGTCTTAATTTTATTATAGGACAAAGCTTTCCCTCTGACAGTCACTGGTTTTGGGGAACGCCGGAACTGCGGGAGAAAGGCTGTAAGTAGGTGGGTGGAATTAAATATAAGATGAACTTAGGTTGGGTTGAAGCATGAAACCCAACTACCGCATGGGTTACGCTACCGCTAACCCATCCTACAAATAATTGTGCCTCCCTACTTAATTGTTTTGTAAAGTATTTTTGCAATCTCTGGGCAGGGAGCGGACAGGTTATGGTATTATTTTTTTATGATCAGTTTTTATACAATTGGATGTCAGCAACTATCAACTAACGCACAGATTCCCATTCTAGAAAAAAGTATCTCACAAAAATGCTCCCTTGTCAAGCATGATCAAAAAAAAAGTTTTTTTTTGAGATTATAATAAAAAAAAATTAGTTTTCTGCTTCTATGATAACCCTAATTAACGCTAGAATTCCCGCCTATCAGGATCGACAACAAGTAGAAATAAATGCTGCGGGAAAGATCGAGAGAATCACGGAGATGGGGGGAAGGAAAAAAGGGGAAAAGATTATCGATATGGAAGGGGATTGGCTATCGTTGGGAGGAGTAGATTTACAGATCAACGGAGGATTAGGATTAGCATTTCCCGACTTAGAAATAACAGATCTAGAAAAATTAGATAAGATTAGTGATTATCTTGGGAATCAAGGAATTGATGGTTATCTGCCCACCTTAGTAACCACGTCTGTGGAGAAATTTCAAAAATCCCTCTCAGTAATTGCCAAATATATCGAGAAACAGAAACAGGAAAATCGAGCGAGCGCGCAGGTTTTAGGAGTACATTTAGAGGGACCATTTTTAAACTATGAAAAAAGGGGGGCGCATCTGGGACAATATCTTTTAACCCCAAGTATAGAAACAATAGATAAAATTTTTGGGGACTACTTATCGATCGTAAAAATTATCACCCTAGCCCCCGAATTAGATAGTAGCGGTACTGTAATTAAATACCTAAGCGATCGAGGGATTACCGTCAGTTTAGGACATTCGCAAGCGAGTCAAGAAATAGCCAAAAAAGCCTTTTTACAGGGGGCAAAAATGGTTACTCATGCCTTTAATGCCATGCCTCCTTTACACCATCGTCAACCGGGGTTATTAGGGGAAGCAATTATCAATCGCGATGTGTATTGTGGGTTAATTGCCGATGGTCAACACATCCATCCAACCATGATAGAATTATTACTAAAAGCCAGTAATTATCATCGAGGAATTTTCTTAGTTAGTGATGCTTTAGCGCCGATCGGTTTAGAAGATGGTGTCTATCCTTGGGACGAGAGAGAAATTGAAGTTAAACAGGGAACAGCAAGACTTTTTGACGGTACTTTAGCGGGAACAACCTTACCCTTATTACAAGGAGTAGCCAATTTAGTTAACTGGGGAATATGTGATTTAGAAACGGCGATTCTTCTAGGCACAGAATCTCCCAGAAAAGCGATCGGATTAGCAGGTTTATCGGTGGGACAATCTGCCAACTTTTTGCGCTGGCAATCGGCATCAAATTGGGAAAGATTGGATTTCCGCCAGCATTTTGGCCTCTAACTGTTGAATGAGGGTATCGAGATCCACTTCGAGGCGATCAAAACATTCAGGAGGGGAAAGATCGGGTTGAAAATAAATCAATTTTACCTGACCATCACCGATAGCGACTATAGCCACTTCTTCCCTGGGATTATAGCGGTAAATAATCCCAAGCATCTCTTGAATTTTGCGATTAACCTGGCGATTTAATTTCTCTAGAGCCTCCCTAGAACAACAGACAAAATGGGGCTGGGGTTTAAGATCGATGCCCAGGGTTTCTTGGGCATCTTCTCCCCATTCCGAGAGTAAACCCCACATTAAACCGGCTAATTCCTGTTGATTTTCTTGCACGAATTGATCTAATTGATAGCGCCATTGATTAGCGGGATCATCGGGGATTGGTTGTTCAAATCTCATCATTAGCCTCTTTTCAGTTATCAGTCTTCAGTTATCAGTTATCAGTTATCAGTCCTTAATAAGGGGTGTGCCGATCCCCCCTACCCCCCTTGATAAGGGGGGTGCCGATAGGCGGGGGGATCCCCCTTAATAAGGGGGGAAAGCTGACAATTTTTAACACCTACCTACTTAACGACGGTACTCATCACCGCAATCACCGATCAACTGCAATAAATCCCGGGATTTTTGCAAGACATGATCAATTTTTTGATAGTCTTGGGGGGATAATTGAAAATCGAAAATACGGGCATTTTCTTGGATATGTTCAGCAACACCCAAACGCACCCCGATAATTGCCCCGGCTACGGCCTTTTGTTCGAGAACGTAACGCACTGCCACATTAGGAATGGTGACGTGATAGGAATCAGCGATCGCTTTAAGAACGGTTAATAATTCTTGGAATAATTGCCAGTTTCCCCAAGCATTGATCATGTTTTTATATTTCCGTAAACTAGCGGTATTGAGACTCATGGCATTGGGTTCGGGATGACCGAGATATTTTGCCCCTAATAAGCCTCCTGCTAGAGTACCATAGGCGAGTAGATAGATGTTATGTTCTTGGCAAAATTGCGCCATTTTGACGAGGGGACGGCGATCGATTAGAGAAAACTGGACTTGATTGGAGACTATTTTAATCCCGGCGCTGAGAATAATTTTTAAATGTTCCGTGTCGAAATTAGTCAAGGCCAGGTGTTTAATTTTGCCTTCCTGTTGTAATTCTCCTAAAAAATATAAGGCATCTAGATAATTTTTATCGCGATAATCCCACCAGTGAAACTGCAATAAATCGAGACTATCCACATCCATACGACGTAGGGAAATAGCGATATTTTTTGCGACTATTTCCTTAGTCATTTTACCCGGACGGGGAACCCATTTAGTGAAAGCTTGCAGATTATTTAAGGCATCAATGCCCCTTTGGGCGACTAATTGACGACGAAATTCACCGATAAAATCTTCGGCCGGACCGTAATGATCGGCCAGATCCCAAGTGGTGAAACCGGCATCTAGATAGGAGAACATACTAGGGATCGCTTTTTGGGGTGCGATCGAACCATGGGCTCCTGAAACTTGCCACATTCCGTTCAAAATACGACAAATTTCCAGATCGGGGGTAAACTGTAAGCGACGAGATTCGGACATGAGAGCTTTTCAGTGTTGTCAAAGGCACGGCGTAGCCGTCCAGTAAACAGTAAACAGTAATCAGTGAAAAGACAGCAGAAAACTGCCATTGAATACTGCTCACTTAATATTCTATTCTCCTACTGACCACTAATCACCGATTACTGATTCAAGACAGATCGATCGTACCTGTCCAGAAAAAAGCGGCAAAGGGGAAGACTTTCGGAAAAATCTCCCCCTTTTTGGGTTTCTGCTGCTCAATTTTTGCTGGGTTAATATTCCACTTCCAATCGCGCTGCGGTGACAGCATCAAAAGCGAAAGCGAGAACTATAGGCATGGGACAAGCGAGGGTGATACAGAGAATTAAAGCTGTCAGAGTCAATCCGATCGCCACTCCTAACCAAAGTTTTTCGGCAGGGGATAGACCTTTTTGGCGCTTAATGTTTTGTAACACTTTGGTGGGAATTGGTTCTGGCATCACGGCATTGGGAGGGAATGCCCAATAATTACTGTAGCGTTCGAGAAATAGCTCTGTCCAGCCGTTTTCTTGACACCATTCTTGAATCCATGGTTCGTGAAAGTGTTTCATTGCTTCCCTGTTGACTTTTTCCGGTGATTACTATAAACATCTCCTGATGTGAATTTCATCCTAGCAAAGCTATCTTAAGGGTCGATCGGATTCAATAAAACTTAATATATGAGTAGTCGGTGAAAAGTAAAGTTAACGGTGAGGTAAGGAGTCAGGAGTCAGGAGTCAGGAGTCAGGAGTCAGGAGACAGGAGATAGGAGATAGGAGATAGGAGATAGGAGACTCCGAGACAGGAGATAGGAGACAGGAGATAGGGGATAGGAGACAGGAGACTCCCAGATAGGAGACTCCGAGACAGGGATCAGCTTGGGGATTGGGTGTGAGGGAATAGGGAAATAATTGTTAAAAAATTTCGGTTCTCGATTCGGTACAGATTGCCTGTAATTTTTGGTCCCAAGTATCGAGGGGAAGGGTATCGAGATAGGCAAAGTCAAAGACAATCCCGATCGAGGGGATAGCTTGCCATTCGGGGGAATGTAAGAGACGATCAAAATAACCCCCCCCGTAGCCTAAGCGATAACCTTGGCGATCGCAAGCGACGGCGGGAATTAATAGTAAGTCCACTTCAGCCGGTAAAATGAGAGGAGCGATCGCTGTTGGTTCGTAGATGCCATAACGATTTAATTCTAGGGGATCGTCGGCAGTCCAACAGTGCCAAGTCAGGCTATCTCCGTCACAACGGGGAAAACCCCAGCGATGGTGTTGACAAAATAAGGAACTTAAATCCGGCTCTTGACGATAACTGAAGTAAGCGAGAATGGTTTTAGCGTGCTGAAAGAGGGGTAAAGATTGTAAATTTTTGCAAAGTTGCTGACTATTTTCTTGCCAAATATGCTTAGGAAGCGCTCGTCTTTGGGCAATTAGTTGTTTGCGTAATTGGGCTTTTTTGGTAGCAGAATCCATAAAATAAAGATAAATATTTCTGTAGTCACAAGATGCTAAATCTATTTAACTCGCTTTTTGGGCGTTATAACGAGAATATCAAGGCCAATGTGGAAATTTATACTTGGGCAACTTGTCCCTACTGTATTCGGGCTAAATGGTTGCTGGGTTGGAAAGGGGTAAAATACACCGAATACAAGATTGATGGGGATGAAAGCGCTCGTCAAGCCATGGCCGAACGGTCCAACGGTAAACGCAGTGTACCACAGATTTTTATTAATAATGAACATATCGGTGGTTGTGATGATTTGTATGCTTTGGATGGTCAGAAAAAATTAGATAATTTACTGGCTAAATGTGGGACTATCTAAAGTCTATTGATGAAAAAGCCTATGAGAAACATCGGCAATGGATGCAGTTAGCTTTAAATTTAGCGGCAACTGCGGGAAACCGGGGTGATGTACCTGTGGGAGCGGTTATCGTGGATAAACAGGGACATTTAATCGCTCAAGGGGCTAATTGCAAGGAAAAACACCATGATCCCACCGCTCACGCCGAAATTCTGGCGATTCGTGCCGCTAGTCAAGTGTTAGGCAATTGGCACTTAAAGGATTGTACCCTCTACGTCACCCTCGAACCCTGTCCCATGTGTGCCGGGGCAATCATTCAGGCTAGATTAGGATTATTAGTGTACGGTGCTGACGATCCCAAAACAGGAGTTATCCGCACTGTGGCTAATTTTATTGATAGTCCTTTTTCTAACCATCGTTTACCGGTAATCGCGGGAATTTTAGCCAAGGAATCCGGGGAATTATTACAAACATGGTTTGAGAAAAAAAGATGAGAAAAATTTGAGTAATTATCGGGACGGTTGATAAATTTAGCTAAATTTATCAAATTATTGCCTTAGACATGACAAAAATAACCCATGATTAAAAGCTTTCGATGTAAAGATACAGAAAAGCTATATAATAAGCAGTTTGTTAAAAAGTTTTCTGGGATTGAACGATTAGCGATCAAAAGATTGCGTATTTTAGAAAGTGCTAATACACTAGAAGCATTGGCAGGATTGCCGAGTAACCGCTTAGAACGTTTAAAAGGAGATAGAATCGGTCAATATAGTATTCGTGTCAATGACCAGTATCGTATTTGTTTCTCATGGGATGATGCAGCTACTAATGTTGAAATTGTTGATTATCATTAAGGAGAATTCACGATGAATAATTGGGAAAGTCCTATCCACCCCGGTGAAATTTTAGCTGATGAATTAGAGGAAATTAATCTTGATGTTTCTCAGCTTGCCACAAGAATTAATATCTCTGAGAATGAACTTGAGCAAATTCTCAAACGTCAAGGAAATATCACGGGAGATATTGCTTTAAAATTAGGGCGTTTTTTTAATACAGGAGCAGAAATTTGGATGAATTTACAAAAAGCCTATGAGTTAGATATAGCGAGGGAAAAGTTAGGAAATACCCTCGAAAAAATTATTCCTTATCAATCCCTGTCTTCAGGATAAATTCTCTTGGATTCTATAATTATTCATTTGGCTGCATCTCACATTTGCAGAAATAGCGACAATCAGCAATTATCAGTTATCCTTAAACTGATACAAATGTATGAATAACCGCGTGTGGGAGTTAATCATACTGTTAACAGTGGACTAGCTGATCACCACCAGTTGCATTAACTGGATCTTTTGCCAAAATGGAGTAAATATGGTAGCGGGGGGATGGTCAATGACAGCACAGGAAGTATTAGAGTTGATTCAACGGGCAAAAGACGAAAGAGCGGAGAAGTTGGATCTGTCCAACAAAAACTTAACAGAAATTCCCCCCGAAATCCCTCAACTCACCTCCCTGCAAGAACTCAACCTCAGCTTTAACCAAATCAGCGAGATTCCAGAAGCGCTCGCTCACCTCACCTCCCTGCAACGCCTCTTTCTCAACAATAACCGAATCAGCGAGATTCCAGAAGCGCTCGCTCACCTCACCTCCCTGCAACGCCTCTTTCTCAACAATAACCAAATCAGCGAGATTCCAGAAGCGCTCGCTCACCTCACCTCCCTGCAACACCTCTACCTCAGCAGTAACCAAATCGGCGAGATTCCAGAAGCGCTCGCTCAACTCACCTCCCTGCAATTCCTCTACCTCAGCAATAACCAAATCAGCGAGATACCAGAAGCACTCGCTCACCTCACCTCCCTGCAATACCTCTATCTCTACAATAACCAAATCAGGGAGATTCCAGAAGCGTTCGCTCACCTCACCTCCCTGAAAAGCCTCTCTCTCAGCAATAACCAAATCAGGGAGATTCCAGAAGCGCTCGCTCGACTTACCTCCCTGTGGGTCCTCTTTTAGTTTGCTCTGGACGGGTAAAATCAATGAAACGACCTTCAATCAGTTTTTAGAGGGTTTTTGGCGATCTATCAGGATTTTTAAAGGACAAGAACCAAAAACCAACAACGATGACACCTCCCAAGAAACCCCCGAATCGGAGCAGTAAAGATTTGCTTACCACAGAAAGGTAACTTAGGCAAAAAAGTTTACAAATATTTAATATTAATCTCTCTTTTTATCAAACTGGGAAAACTCTTGGCCTTTTCCCGTTCTCAACCTCTTATACTAAATCCGGTTATTAAAAACTGATTATTTATTCTCCCTTTTGCCTCTTGCCTCTTGCATGAGTGCCTGTCCTCATATGTAGCCTATACTCAACGGATTTAGTATTATATGCTATTCACAACTAATCTAATCAGTGTGGCCAAGGGAATAATTTCTCTTTGACAAAATCCCGGTAACATTCTGTCTGTATATGATATTGAAGATGGCTTAAAAGAGAGTTGGTTACAGCGATTATCTTGGCAATATGTTAAAAGGGATCGAGCTACCGCTCAAATAATTGCCCAAAGATATCTGGCCGCTAGTCCCTGTTTAGAAACCCTGCTAAAACTCCCAGAAGATTCCCTGGGTTATCATTATGCTACTCACCTAATTAGTCTCAATTTTGATCCTAATTTTTATCGGTCTATTCAGGTCAATTCCGATACAGATTATCTGCTGCTTCGCTTACGGCAAACTCACGATATCTGGCATATAGTAACGGGTTTTGGTGTCGATGTGACGGGAGAATTGCAACTGAAAGCTTTTGAATTAAGTCAAACTCGTCGCCCTCTAGCTATTGTCCTACTTTTAGGGGGATTATTCGGAGCTTTATTTTCTTCTCCACTTTCCTTAGCCTCTCTCTGGGAAGAGATTGTCATCGCCTATAATTTGGGAGCATCCCAGTTTTGCAATGAGTAAAAATACTCAGGCAATATCGCCGTTGAGATAAGCACAACGTAGCTTCAAATACTGAGGAACATTCTCTGCTTTCCATTGTGCTCCCACAA
>NZ_JASJFB010000061.1:0-13491 GCF_030065455.1 Microcystis sp. M53602_WE12
ACAATTCCTATTTTTTCATAATTAGGGGTCTCAATATCCCCCTAACGGCCACCGAGAAAACCTTCACCAGATAAGTATTTTTACTCAAGTCTCTGGAGGGGGACAGCTTATGTGACAGTTGAGGGTGCGGAATGTGGGTTCAAAGAGTAACTCTCCATTTTCTCCAAATATGCCTACAATCATATCATGCCACAGGCTCCTGTTTCATTGAGGCGGAAAGTAGTCAATTTAACTTCTGTATTCGCATATTGATGGCGAATTTTTTGCATTAAACCTTCGAGGGTAGGGTCAATTAAATAATCTCCACTATTGGCTTCAATAGCAATAAACCAGTTATAATATTTCTCGATCAATTCTGGACGTATTTGCTCAAAAATCTCTCGACAGCGCCTACCGAGTTCATCTCTTCTAGTTTTGCGTAATGCTAATTCTTGGGGTGAAATGATCGAGTCTGACAAGATTCTTCCTTGATATTTTTGGTGACTTTTGGATAGTTGTTTCATCTTGCTAATGTTGACTGATTACAGGTATTTTAAGTTAAACAAACCAGATTTTTATCTCGCACCAAAGTAACTCATTAATTCTGGATTACACAAATTATACACTAACTAAATTAATTAAATCAACTACATTCATGCTGACTTCTACTGAATCTCTTTGAGTTTTTCCAATGCTGTTTGGTACATTTCTATATTATTTTGTTGTCGATAAAGATCGGCGGCTGTTTGGAAATCTTCCCGCGCACCTTGAAGATTGTTTGACTTGCGGTAAGCAGTACCTCGACTCATGTAAATTTCTGCTGATTTAGGGTTGATAACTGGAGCTTTGATTAATGTTAAATCAAATTCCCTTTGTCCTTCCCGTTTAATTTTTAAGGTAACTTCAAGAATTTCCTTTTTTAAGACCTGGTTATTAATGAGTTGCTGTAATTCTTCAGTTGTTTTATTAAGAGTAGATTCGCCATTAAGAGCGACAACTTGATCTCCGACTTTGAGCGAACTCCGATCCGCTGGCGAATTCTTAAAGATTTCTCCAATAAACATTCCAGGCATTCCCTCACGATCTACAAAGCGAACTCCGATGCCAGAATAGTTAAGTTGACTGATCGCTTGGCTGTAATCAGAAATAGCCGCCTGATAGTCTTTCTGTTTAGACTTGCTAATCCCTCGATAGTAATAAGCTGTGGTATAGTCGGGTTTGAGACGGATAGCTTCGGTATAGTCGGCAATTGCCCCTGAGTAGTCTTCTGATTGATCACGAGCATCTCCCCGTTTGAAGTAGAAATCAGCATCATCAGGTTTAATACGAATCGCTTCGGTGTAATCAGAAACAGCAGACTTATATTCCTCTAATTCGTAGTAAATATTTCCCCGATTCGAGTAGGCTACAGCAAACTTAGGATTTAGACGAATAGCCTGGGTATAGTCTTTGATAGCTTGCTGATAATTTTCCTGAGCAAAATAAGCATTACCTCGCAAATTGTAAGCAAAAGCATTCTGAGGAGCGAGACGAATAGCCTCATTATATTCAGCGATCGCCGTCTGATAATCTTCTCTTTTATAGCTGGCAATACCTCGGCCGAGATGAGCGTCTACATTTTGAGGATTGCCTCGACTTACCTGTTCATCCTCTGTGCTTATGCCTTGAATTTCTCGAATTTTTGTCTGTGCTACTTGATAGGCATCGTCATTCCCTTGTTCACGGAAAAGTTGTGCGGCTTTTTGCAAATCTTCAATTGCTCCTTGTTTATCTCCTATCTCGGCCTTCGCCAACCCTCGTGCATTGTAGGCATCAGCGAAGTCAGGTTTAAGACCTATGGCTTCGGTGTAATCAGTGATCGCTTCTTGATAGTCTCCCTGGAGTCTGTGAGCTTCTCCTCGGTTGCCATAGTAAAAGGGTTTAGGATAGATACGAACAGCTTCACTATAGTCTTTGATAGCTTCTGGATATTTTTCTTGAAGATGGTAAGCCAGCCCTCGTGCATTGTAGGCATCAGCGAAGTCAGGTTTAAGACGTATTGCTTCCGTGTAATCAGCGATCGCTTCTTGATAGTCTTTGAGTTGACGGCGAATATCTCCACGTTCTCGAAGATTGCCAACATCATCAGGATCGAGGCGCACTGCTTCATTTAAATCAGCTAATGCCCCCTGCAAATCTCCTAACTCTTGACGAACTTGACTGCGGGAGTAATAATTTTCGTCATATTTAGGGTCAAGACGAATCGCTTCCGTGTAATCAGCGATCGCTCCTTGATAGTTCTTCTGACGCGCATAAGTAATAGCCCGTCCATTGAAGGCATCAGCTAAGTCAGGTTTAAGGCGAATCGCTTCAGTGTAATCGGCAATGGCTTCTTTATAGTCTTCCTGAAGCCTGTAAGCATCCCCTCGGTTGTAATAATACCAAGCCTCGTCGGGTTTGAGTCCAATGGCTTTGGTGTAATCTACAATCGCAGCCTTATAGTCTTCCTGTCCATAAAACTGATTGCCGCGCCAGTTATAGTAAAAATCGGCCAATTCAGGAGCAAGACGTATAGCTTCGTCGTAATCTCCTATCCCTTTCTGTTTGTCCTTTAGAAAAAAGTAGGTATCTCCTCTCTCAGTATAAATCCAGGCATTGTCAGGCTGGAGGCTGAGAGCTTTCTTGAAATCTTCAGTAAATCCCTGCTGATTCCCTAACTTAGCGTAAGCTTCCCCCCTGCGAACATAAGCCATGACATAGTTAGGACGGAAGCGCAAAGCCTCAGTGTAATCTTCAATAGCTTTTTTATAGTCTTCCTGCTGATAGCGGACAAACCCCCGCTCCGTGTAGAATTGATAGGCTGATTCAGGAGCAAGGCGGATGGCTTCAGTGTAGTCCTCAACTGCTTTCTGATAGTCTTTTAGGATAAAACGGGCGTAACCACGATTTTGATGAATCCAGGCATCGTCAGGCTGGAGACTTAGAGCTTTATTGAAGTCCTCAGCAAGTCTCTGTTGGTCTCCCATCCTAGCGTAGACAATTCCCCGAGCAGCATAAGCCCCGGCATTATCGGGCTGAAGGCGCAACGCTTCATTAATATCGGCGATCGCTCCCTGATTGTCTCCCTGTTCTGACTTCAGTGTGCCTCGGAATTGGTAAGCGATCGCCAAATCTGGTTGGAGGCGCAAAGCTTCATTGACATCGGCGATTGCTCCTCGATAGTCTCCCATGTACCGACGGGTTTGCCCACGACGAAAGTAGCTCTCAGCATGGTCTGGTTTAATTTTAATCGCCTTATTGCCAGACTTGAGTGCTTCTGGATAACGCCCTAATTCATTCAATGGAACTGCTAGCCAGTTATAAAGGATGAAGTCATCAGGTTTAAGTTCAATCGCCTCTTTAAAAGCTTTAACTGCTTCTTCGTAGTCTCCTGAATACCAGGCTGAGTCTCCCACTTGACGCAAAGCTAGATCCTTATCGACTTTATATTCAGGTTTGTATGTAAGAGCTTTCTGAAATGATTTTTTGGCTTCTTGATATTTTTTCTGACTTTTCAGTGCCATGCCGTGAACAAACCAAGCTTCATAGGATGGCTTAATCTCGATCGCTTTTTCCAGAGCTATCTGTGCTTGTTGATATCGACGCAATCGCCACAGTTTATTTCCATAATTCAGCCAATCAATCTCATCAGCACTGCTTCCCAGTTCTTTTAACTCTAAAGAGAAACTGACAATTTCATCTTTTTCTGTATCTGTTAGTCGCTGTGGTAAAGAAGTCTCTTCTTTAAAATTTAGAGAAATTTTTTCCTGTTTGATCTTGTTTAGAAAGGTACGGATCGGGATACCCAAGCTATAACCTAGTGCCAGTAAAGGTTTTCGATTTTGCGGAGTAGGGCTTTCTTGGTCATCTATGACCCCCTCTATAATGGTATGAATTCCAATCAGGCGACCCTCTGAATCAAACACTGGACCGCCACTCATTCCGCCTTCAGTGATGTTGGTATATACTAACTCGTAACCTTGGGAAAAAGAACGAGCATTTAATGCCTCATTAGTTCCCCTTAACCAACCTAAAAGAAACCCAGTATTAAATTGACGGGCTGAATTTACCGTTGCCGTGGTAGCTTGTTTCGAGCCTGGCCAGCCAGAGACAAAAGCCAAGCTATCTTCAAGTCCTAAGTTATAGTTTCCCAAAGTAGCGACTTGATAGGGTTGATTACTGGTGAACTGCAATAAGGCTAAGTCAACCTTCTCCCAAACTTTTATTTTGTTCAACGTATATTGTTGACCATCATGAGTAACTGCTTTCAGGTCTCTATTTCCCCTCGCTACATGGGCAGCCGTGAGGACGTAGTATGTGTTACCATCTTTGGCTATAATAACCCCTGAACCATTGCTAGTTGGCCAAGTGATTAATACTGAAGTTTCTTTGGCAATATCATTAATTTTGTTGACTAACTGGGAACTAGAATTGGTAGTAGCTCTGGTGACTGGAGACTGCTGTTGAGTTAGGTTGGCAGGAATGAATTGGGGTGCTATTTGAGCTAAGATTTCGATGGGAACTGCCCAGCTGGAACGCTTCATCCTTTCCCGCAGTTCGTCATTGGGCCTAGAATTATCCTGATAGACAAAGGGATCGCCAAAACTGAGGGGCTGCCCGTGTATGCCATTAATACCAATAACTTTACCCTCGCCATTGAGGAGGGGACCCCCACTCATCCCTTGTTCGATTTCATTAGTGTAGCCAATCCAGTAGCCGCCTTTTAAAGCTTTTTCCAGCAACAGGGACACTCGCCCTGCTCTAAAAACGAATCCTCCTGGCTCAGACAAATCAGTCTCAAAAGGAAATCCAGCGGCAAACACCTCATCTCCTTCCTTCAAGTCCGATAAATTTCCCAGAGGAGCTACAGTATAGTCACCACCAGATTGGAACTGAACTAGAGCTAAATCACTGCCCCGAAAATCAACTCCTGAAATTACTTTAGCTTGATGAATTTGACCATCTGGTGTCTGGATGCGGCAGTCAGTTTCTGACTCCATGACGTGCTGGTTGGTCAAAACAGTATAAACTTGACCTTCCCTGTAGAGCAAAGTCCCCGACCCCCTACTGTTACCAGCATGGATTCTAACAGTAATAGACCGGGCTAACCGATTGAGTTGTTCTGAGGTTAGCTGAGAGGCAGCCTGTTGAGCAAAGACTCTTGATGCAGGAATACTCAGGTAAAAACCCGGTATCGTTAGCATCAACAAGGTACTTATCCCGATTGCTAAAACTTTTGACCGATGCTTAGTTTGTTGCCCCACCATCTTTTTGTCTCCTTAATGGAGCCTTACCCCATTTTCTAAAAAAACTAATGAGGGAGACAGATTGACCTTCTTCACTTTCTAACCAGTTTAGAATGTCTCTTGACCCCTTCACGCAACTTTGCAGACTTCTTGTGGTTAGCCCTATTTAGCGTTAGTTTTATTCCTCAGTTGGTGCTTCGCGCAGGAACTGATTCATGTCGTAGTAATATTGAGGAGAACCATCCTCAGATTGAACCACGGGGCCACTAGCAGCATAAGCACCATTCATGACATCCTGAGCCACTTTTGTAGGATCGTCTTTTTTGTCGAGCAACGTGAATAACATATAACCTTCCCTGCAAGTGTCACCCTATTGACGAACACTGCAGACCACCTTCTGCCCGTCCTGAATCCCCCAAGTTAGGTAATTCAGTAACCCTTCTTCGTAAGCTTTCTGGAATTTGGCAGAGACCGTCTGACAACGAGCTTCAGGAGTCAACTTGCTCGTTCTTTGTTGCCATCGAATGACTGCCACTCTTTTTCCAGTTGCAGTACGCGCATAGGTAGTAGGCACGCCATCTTTCGATTTGCCACAGAAGTAGGTATCCATTTGCGCCGAGCTAGGATGGCTACCAATGGCCAAAGCCCCAACAGCCAGCGTACTAGCTGCCAGTAGTGAAGCGAACAATTTGAGTTTCATAGAAACCTCCTTCTTAGTCTGTCCACAACTGGATTCTAGCTCAAAGTCTTTGCTGCGGGTGTTAGCTCAAGGACTTTTTTTGATAATTCTTTACATTTTTCCTGATTGACTTGATTGGGATTTTTTGGCTTTAACTAACGGATCTTCTCGTTTCTGTGTGGAAGGAAGAGGAATAGGGATAATTTTCCAGAACTATAGTCTTCAAAGCCTTGCCTAGCAAGACTACTAGGAATGATCAGCACTGATTATCATACAAAGTCGAGAAGAGCCGCAAAAACTCGCATTGTGACCGTTTGAAGTATAGCAAATCCGTTTTTGATCGATAGTACGATTAACTCCCAATCCAACTTTAACAACCCAGTTATCAATTGTTTCCCCCCTCTCCCCATCTCCTCTCTCCCCACTCCCTCAAAAAAAATTTTCCCAGAGGTGCTTGACATAACCAGGGTGATGAAGTTATAATCAGAATTGTCGCAAAAATGGGATTGTAGTTCAATTGGTTAGAGCACCGCCCTGTCACGGCGGAAGTTGCGGGTTCGAGCCCCGTCAATCCCGTAGAAATCTAGATTAGAGTCGCCCAGGGCCAGTTAACCTGTGGGCAGTAGGATCGATGAAGACGCTCCCACTGCCTAGATTGGTTCTAATTTACCGATAAACTGGCATTAGCTTGAATATAATCGGGTAATTCAATCTTTACCGGTTGTACCCGCCAGATTTCCTCGCAGTATTCCCGAATCGATCGATCGCTAGAGAATTTCCCCATGCGGGCCACATTAAGAATTGCTAAACGACTCCAATGTTCTTGATCTTGATAGGCACGACCGACTCCTTCCTGACAATCGATATAGGATTGATAATCGGCCAGTAACATATAGGGATCATTGTAGATAAGATTATCCACAAGCGGGCGGAATAAACTACCATCACCCCGGCTAAAAAATCCCGAACCAATGAGGTCTAATACTGCCCGCAATTCTTCGTTATGGTAATAGTATTCTTGGGGATTATAACCGGCGGCTTTCTTAGCATAAACCTCCTCGGTTGTCAAGCCAAAAAGAAAGAAATTTTCCGCCCCCACCTCTTCACGAATTTCGATATTTGCCCCATCGAGAGTGCCGATAGTTAAGGCCCCATTCATGGAGAATTTCATATTACCAGTTCCCGAAGCTTCTTTCCCGGCCGTGGAAATTTGTTCGGACAAGTCGGCAGCCGGATAAACCCGTTGACCGAAGGTGACATTATAATCGGGCAGGAAAACCACTTTTAAGCGTCCTCCAATCGTCGGATCATTATCGATCACTTCTGCCACAGAATTAATCAATTTAATGATTAATTTCGCCATAAAATAACCCGGGGCTGCCTTACCACCAAAAATAAAGGTACGGGGGGTAATATCGAGATTGGGATTATTTTTGAGGCGATGATAGAGAGTAACGATATGTAAAACGTTGAGATGTTGCCGTTTATATTCGTGAATGCGTTTTACCTGCACATCAAAGAGGGTACTAGGATCAACTTTAATGCCGACTTTTTTATCGATATAATTGGCTAAATCTGCCTTAATATCGTATTTAATTTGTCGCCAAGAGTCCCGAAATCCCCCATCATCCACATAGTTTTCTAAACCGCGTAAATCCTCCAGATGCTTAATCCAATTTTCGCCGATTTTTTCGGTAATCGCAAAAGTCAAGCGGGGATTACTAGAAACTATCCAGCGCCGGGGAGTAACTCCATTGGTTTTGTTGCTAAACTTTTCGGGAAAGAGTTCATAGAAATCGCGCAGAACATCTCTTTTTAGTAATTCTGTATGGAGGGCTGCCACCCCATTAATTGCCTGGGAACCCACACAGGCGAGGTGAGCCATACGGACGTATTTTTCGCCGCTTTCATCGATTATAGACAAACGGGACATTTTGCCGTCATCATGGGGATAAATAATGCGAATTTTATCCAAGAAACGATAGTTAATTTCATAGATAATTTCCATTAATCGGGGGAAAAGACGACCAAAAATACTCAAAGGCCATTTTTCTAAAGCTTCTGGCAAAAGAGTATGATTGGTATAGGCGAAGGTATTTTGAGTAATAAACCAAGCTTTATCCCAATCGAAATGATGCACATCAATTAACAAGCGCATTAACTCAGCTACCCCGACAGAAGGATGAGTATCATTCAATTGTACCGACCATTTTTGATGAAAATTATCGAGACTGGGGTTTTCATGTAAGTGAATACGAATCAGATCCTGTAGGGAACAGGAAACAAAGAAATATTGCTGTTCTAAACGCAGTTCTTTGCCTTGAATTGGTTCATCATTAGGATAGAGAACTTTACTGATATTTTCCGAGTGAACTTTATTATCCACCGCACCATAATAATCGCCGCGATTAAAGCGTCCAAAATCAAAAGATTCACAAGCTTCTGACTTCCAGAGACGCATGGTATTAGCGGTGTTAACTCGATAGCCGAGAATTGGGGTATCGTAGGGAATTCCTTTGACTACATAATCGGGAATCCAACGACTGCGATAATTACCATTTTCGTCGGTATAGGATTCGGTATAACCGCCAAATTTTACCTCTACCGATGATTCCGGTCGGGCAATTTCCCAGGGATTTCCATACTGTAACCACTTATCGGTTATTTCCACCTGCCAACCGTCGTGGATTTCTTGATCAAAGATACCAAATTCGTAGCGAATACCGTAACCAATAGCTGGAATTTCTAGGGTAGAAAGGGAATCGAGATAACAGGCAGCTAAACGACCTAAACCACCATTTCCTAACCCCGGTTCTTCTTCCTGGGCAATTAATTCTTCTAGTTTTAATCCCGATTCGCTGACAGCTTTCTCGACTTGTTCGTAGATACCGAGATTAATTAAATTATTAGCCAAATGGGGACCGACTAAAAATTCGGCCGAGAGATAACAAACGGTTCTGACATCTTTTTTTAGATAGGTTTGTTGGGTGGTTAACCAACGCTGCAATAAACGATCACGGATGGTATAAGCTAAGGCCATGTAAAGATCGTTTTTGCTGGCTAATTCCGGTAATTTACCTTGAATATAGAGTAAATTATCCCTTAAAGCCCGTCGGATAGTTTCTGTGTCTAATCCTGTTCTGTCGTCTTCGATGATAATCGGACAAACAAAACTCGTGTCTGGAGATGTATCCATAGGAGTGTTTTTACTGAAGATTGGCTGCTCTTAGTCTAAGATAACCCGCCCTGAAATTTTATCAAGAAAAGCTTAAATCTTGACTAAGATTAAGGTATAGTAATGATGAAGTTAAGGTGATTAAGTTTCAATTACCGATAGGAAGCGAAAATAGGGGAAAGTTTGAGCAATGCGTGCTTTTGTGACGGGTGGAACGGGTTTTATCGGGGCGAATTTAGTGCGATTGCTTTTAGTCGAAGGCTACCAAGTGCGCGTCCTCGTCCGTCCCCAGAGTAATCTCAGAAATTTGCGGGGTTTAGACGTGGAAATTGTCCGGGGTAATTTAAATGATGAGAACTTATTTAAATTAATGGTCGGATGCGAAGTTCTCTTTCATGTAGCGGCGCACTATTCTCTCTGGCAAAAGGATAGACATCAACTCTACCAAAACAATGTTTTAGGTACAAGAAATGTGCTAGAATCGGCGCATTTAGCGGGAGTTGCCAGAATAGTTTATACCAGTTCTGTGGCGGCTATTGGAGTAGGTAAAAAGGGTGAAAGTGTCGATGAAACTTATCAAAGTCCCGCCCATCAATTGGTGGGTTATTATAAAAAATCAAAGTATTGGGCAGAACAGGAAGCATTGAAAGCAGTGCAAAGAGGACAGGATATCGTTATAGTTAATCCTAGTACGCCGATAGGAGCCTTTGATCTTAAGCCTACACCCACTGGCGACATTATTCTCCGTTTTTTGCGGCGAAAAATGCCCGCTTATGTGAATACGGGATTAAATCTAATTGATGTGCGCGATGTGGCCTGGGGACATTTATTAGCTTTAGAAAAGGGAAGAACTGGCGAAAGATATATTTTAGGTCATCAAAACACTTCTTTAAAAACCTTGTTGACAGAATTAGCCGAAATTACCAGCATAAATGCTCCGAAAATTGTTTTACCTTTTTGGATTCCTTTACTAATAGCTTGGCTGGATGAAAAAGTTCTTCCTGTCTTCGGAAAATCGCCCTCTATACCCCTTGATGGCGTGAAAATGTCAAAACAGTCCATGTACTACGATTCCTCGAAGGCAGTGCAAGAACTGGGCTTACCGCAATCGCCGATTAGACAAGCTTTAGCTGATGCCGTCAATTGGTTTCAAACCAATGAAGACATTACTTATTAAGACTGAGTAGGAAGGGAAAAAGATGGTCTCAATTGTGCTGAAATGCTTAAGTAGTTAGGTGTTAAAAGTTGTCAGACACCCCCCTTATCAAGGTAGTAGGGTTGATTCATGAATCAACCCTACTATGAATCAACCCTAGGGACAGGGGGGATCAGACGCAAAATCTATTTAATAATTCATCTAGGAAAACCTGTTCTTGCTAAAATAACTCCAATTTTAAGCGCAATCATCCCCCCAAAAACACTGCCGAGCCAATAAATTAAACCGAAAGTCAAGTTTCCCTGCTCTAAAAATTTGTTGACCTCCAAACTATAGGTAGAAAAAGTTGTATAGGAACCACAAAAACCCGTGGCAATCATCAATCCTAATTCTGGGGCAATTATACGAATATTTTCCTTAACCATAGTAAAGATATAGGCAATAATTAAACAGCCAGAAACATTGACAAAAAATGTCGCCCAAAATCCCCATTCTTGACCAAAGATACTGTCAATTAATTCCGCAATATAAAAACGACTTAAAGCCCCAAAAATAGCCCCAATCGCCACGAATAAACCATAACGACCCCTGAAAAAATTCATGCTGTCTCTCCTGCCCTTCAATAGTAAATAAATTGGAGAATTAAGTAGCTGGTTATAATTAAATTTAAAATGGATTTTAGGTTCGATCCCCCCTTAATCCCCCCTTGATAAGGGGGGCATCTGATAGTTTTTAACGCCTACCTACTTAACCTAGAAAAAATTGGGCAATAGCTGCCCCGATTCTCACGGCAATCAATCCGAAAATTATACTAGCAACGGCAAAAAAAAGACTGAGAAAATTTTGCTGATTGCGCCAGAGGATCAGGATATCTAAACTATAGGTAGAAAAGGTGGTATAAGCTCCTAAAAATCCCGTTCTCACCATTAAATCTAGTTGGTGGGAATAAAAGGGAACACTGGGTAAAATAGCCCAAAAAAAGCCGATAGCTAGACAGCCAGTTAAATTAATAATAAAGGTTCCAGATGGAAAGTGCAAGCCGAATTTCGCTTTTGTCCATTCGGTAATATGATAACGAGATAACGCCCCTGGAACCGCTCCTGCTACAATTGCGAAAACATCGTTCAAATCTGACATTGTTTCTAATTTTTTTGCTATCTTTGCCTAGGCTCTATGATAATTGATGCGGTTATCGATCGCATGGCCGATATTTTCAGGAGTGTTATTGTCAAGGACAAGCTGACATTCAGGATAAACGTATGAAAATTCAACCGCGTAAACGTTTTGGACAACATTGGTTAAAAGATGAATCGATACTCGATCGCATCATCAGCGCTGCTGATTTACAATCAGAGGATCGGGTATTAGAAATCGGACCGGGTACAGGCATTTTAACCCGTCGTCTTCTCGATGGCGCTCAATTGGTTGTCGCTGTAGAAATCGATCGATATCTATGGACAATTTTAAATAAAAAATTTGGCCAACAAGATAACTTTCATCTCATCCCAGGCGACTTTCTTACCCTTAAACCCGAGCAACTGCCGCCAGTTAATAAAGTAGTGGCTAATATTCCCTATAATATCACCGGTCCGATCCTGGAAAAGCTGCTCGGTTCGATCGCCCATCCCTTCACCCCCCCTTACCAGAGTATTACCCTCTTGGTCCAGAAAGAAGTCGCCGAAAGATTAGTCGCTGTCCCCTCCACCAAAGCTTACAGCGCTCTCAGCGTCCGCATTCAATACCTTGCCGATTGTCGATGGATTTGTGATGTCCCCCGGCGAGCCTTTTCCCCACCTCCCCGGGTGGATTCGGCGGTAATTCAGCTTTTACCCCGTGTTTTCCCGAAAAATGTCGGTAATGCGGCCTTTTTGTCCACTTTAATTAGCTGGGGTTTTGCCAACCGGCGCAAAATGTTACGCAATAATCTAAAAAATTGTCTAGATAGCGATCGATTAAGCCAAATCCTGACACAATTAGAGATTAATCCCCTCGCTCGCGCCGAAGATCTCAGTTTATCGCAATGGATTGACTTGGCGGAAAAATTAGGTCAATTGCCAAAATTTTAGATTTTTTTTCTTGACAAATGCACAGTTATACCCTTCTAGCCCCCGCTAAAATTAATTTATATCTAGAAATCGTTGGCGATCGCCCTGATGGTTTCCACGAGTTAGTCATGGTGATGCAGACGGTGGCATTATGCGATCGCATCACTCTCCGGCCGAACGGATTGCAGGAATTCCGCCTCTTTTGCTCTCATCCCCTCGTCCCCCAAGATAGCAGTAATCTCGCCCATCGCGCCGCCACTTTGATGGCGAAGGAATTCCCCCGCCTCTTTGCCAATTACGGCGGCATCGATATCACCATCGAGAAACATATTCCCGTGGCTGCCGGTTTAGCGGGGGGGTCCACCAACGCGGCGGCGGTGTTAGTCGGCATCGATTTAATCTGGGAATTAGGCTTAACCCATCCGGAATTAGAAACTTTAGCGGCAAGATTGGGATCCGATACTTCCTTTTGTGTGACAGGAGGAACGGTTATCTGTACGGGAAGGGGAGAAATTCTCGATCCGATCGCTCCTCTAACCGGATTATGGGTGATTTTAGCTAAATACGATCATTTATCCGTTTCTACACCCTGGGCCTACCAAAGCTATCGACAAAAATTTCAGGATACCTATCTGTCTTCTCCAGAGGACTTTCATCACCGCCGTCAGCAGGTGAGTTCCGGGGCTTTGGTACAAGCGATCGCCCATAAACAACCGGCCGCTATCGGCAAATTTATCCACAATGACCTCGAAAAGGTGGTTTTACCCGAATTTCCCCTCGTAGCCGAGTTAAGACAGGTTATGGGCGATTTAGGCGGCTTGGGAACGATGATGTCAGGCTCTGGCCCAACGGTTTTTACTCTCTGTTCATCTCAGGAAGTGGCGGAAACTATTGTTAAAGAGGCCCGGGAAATTCTCGTCGCTCCCGATCTACAATTTTGGATAGCCCCAATCACCGATACAGGCATTCAAGTGACTTGAGAAAATTAAAATTGACCGCCTTTACCAAGATAACCAAACTCGCGGAATAATTGCCTCTCGATCGCTCATTTCTCGCCTTAAAATTTGCCAAACCTGCTGAAACCATTGTCGCACTTCACCGCTAGAATTACCCCGATAACGACATAAAAGACCATCTCCTAAAGTGCTAGTAACTCCCATCTCTCCTTCTAGGGAAAAATCTCTCACTTTCTC
>NZ_JASJFB010000056.1:0-7500 GCF_030065455.1 Microcystis sp. M53602_WE12
CGAAGAAAATGGTGGCGATGGAACCTCTTTACTCTCGTTATCGCCTGCAACTGGGGGAAATTTTACTGAAACAAAATAAATTTGAAGAAGCGGCGAAAATCTATCGTTCTGCCACTAGACTCGGCCCACCTGGAATGGCGATCGCTTGGTTTATGGCCGGCCAATGTCACGAACGATTAGGAGAGATAGACATCGCCTGTGATTGCTATCTAGCTTCCCTACAGATGGATGAATTAGCTATCTCCGCCGTGGAGAAAATTAACAAATTGGCCCCCCGGCTAGGTAACTCGATGCTGACCGATTGGAGTACCATGCGTCTAGAACAATTACAGGAACAACAGGGAGGTATGGTCTCTAAAACGAAAACTTCCTATATTCCTGAAGCAGCTTCTGCACTGAAATTAGCGGGTGAACGCGAACTCTCTCAAATTTAACTCAAGGCGATCGAGGAATTCGGGAAAGATTCTACCTCGATCGCCCCGCAGCCGGAATTCCCTTAGAAGAATTTCTAACCCCTCACTGAATCGCCTGTTTTAAACTGCGGCAGAATTCTTCGAGGGATTTTAACCCATCGCTGGGGGAATTATCGGCCAGACGTTTAACCATGGCACTGCCGACAATTACCGCATCAGCACCCCATTTTTTCACCTGTAGCGCCTGTGTCGGGTCAGAAATGCCAAATCCTACCCCCACGGGTTTATCGGTGACAGAACGGATAGAATCGAGCAATTCCTCCACTCTGGTGGCTACTTGGTTCCGCATTCCCGTCACTCCCGTGACACTAACCAAATAAATAAAACCTTGGGATTGCAGGGCGATCGCTTGTATTCGTTCCGGGGGACTGGTAGGTGCTACCAATAAAATCACTTCAATTCCCTTAGCGGCAGCCGGTTGCAGCAGACTTGCCGCTTCCTCTAGGGGTAAATCGGGAACCACCAAACCACTCACCCCGGCTGCTTTAATTTGGTCTAAAAAGACATCTATCCCGCGATGATAGATGGGATTATAGTAAGTAAAGAGAATAATCGGAGCTTTCACCTCTCCCCGGGCATTTTTGACGATTTCTAGCACATCTTCCAACTTGACACCCCGATTTAAAGCGCGGGTGGCTGCCGCTTGAATAACCGGACCATCCGCAAGAGGATCGGAATAGGGAACCCCCAACTCGATCAGATCGGCCCCTGCCCGGTCTAAAATGCGTAAAGCTTGGGCAGTGGTAGATAAATCGGGATCACCGGCAGTAATAAAGGGAATTAAGGCACAATTCCCCTGGGAACGGAGAGAACGAAAACACTCGGAAACAGCAGTCATCGAAAATTACTGAAGACATAAAGCACCGTCTATTATCTCATGGCGGGGAATAGCTCATTGCCAGTCTCTACAAGCTCAGGTAAAGAATTTTTCAAGTAATACTTAAGAAATATTGACAAAATGGCGATCGAGGTTAGAATAGGCTCAGTCTGACAGTTTTAAAAAAATTTCTTGGATAAGCTAAACGGCTTTTACTTCGGATCACCGATATAGACTCCAAAAGGGTTATAGCTGTTGGATCATGCAGGTTAAGCGCCGTTTAGCTTAATAAGGGTTTTCATTCCGCTTTTTCCAGTACACAATAGAACTACTGCCCGATCGGGTTTCGTATAATCAAACACCATATTATATCTATGTTTTCCATTTACATTCTCACTCATAACGAAGAAATTGATATTGCCGCCTGTGTGGAATCGGCACTTCTATCCGATGATGTGATTGTGGTTGACTCCTACAGTAGCGATCGCACTGTAGAGATTGCTTCTCGTTATCCAGTGCGCGTGATTCAGCATCAATTCGAGAGTCATGGTAAACAAAGAACTTGGATGTTAGAAAATATCGAGACTAAATACGATTGGGTTTATATTCTCGAAGCAGATGAAAGGATGACACCCCAACTCTACGCAGAATGTCTGCGCGCCACTCAACAGAAAGAATTTACTGGTTTTTATGTGGCCGAAAGAGTTATGTTTATGGGAACTTGGATCCGTCGCAGCACCCAGTATCCCCGTTATCAAATGCGTCTATTTAGAAAAGATCAAGTCTGGTTTAGCGATTATGGTCACACGGAAAGAGAAGAATGTCTGGGAAAAACCTCTTTTTTACAAGAAACCTATCCCCACTATACCTGTAGTAAAGGTTTAAGTCGTTGGATTGAAAAACATAATCGTTATTCTACCGATGAAGCGGCAGAAACCCTACATCAGTTGGCTAACGGTGGTGTTAGTTGGAAAAAATTATTTTTTGGTGAAACCGAAGTAGATAGACGGAGAGCTTTAAAAGATTTATCTCTACGATTGCCTTTTCGTCCCTTGCTTCGTTGGTTTTATATGTATTTTATCTTGGCGGGAATTCTCGATGGTAAAGCTGGTTTTGCTTGGTGTACTCTGCAAGCTTTTTATGAGTATTTGATCCTCTTAAAAGTAGCGGAAATGAAACAGGGTTTACCCACTCCCACCGAAGTGAGAAATCCTTTTCATCCCCCGAAAAATGGTGACAATAGTAATTTCCATAGGCCCGATTTCGTCTCCCTAAAAGGAAAAGCCGATTAACATTCAACCATTATTAATCAGTCAGCAATCACCTAACAACAACCTAGAGATAAAAAGCAATCCTGATCCATTTTTTATTAGCTGTGACATCAATTTCACGGCTGTTGTCTCATCTCAAGCTGTACGGTATTTAAACTGCGTAGTGGTCTCCCCACCTCCCCACTTCATAATTCATAATTCATAATTCCCTCTCCCTGATTAATAACGGATGCGAGGATCAACATAAGCATTGATTAAATCGATTAAAATACTGGCAAAAACCACTATTGTCGCAAAAAAAGCCATTAATCCCTGTACTGTTGGGTAATCCCGCAGAGAAATCGCGCGATATAACTGATTTCCCAAACCCGGCCAAGAAAAAGTAACTTCCGTCAAGACTGCACCACCTAAAAGAGCCGCAAAAGTTAATCCTAAGACAGTAATTACGGGTATTAGAGCATTTTTCAGCGCATGGGCGATCATAATCGTTTTTTCTGGTATTCCTCTCGCTTTGGCCGCATCTACATAGTCCGCTTGCAAAGTTTGTTTCAGATTAACTCGCACCATCCGTTCAAAAATCCCACTCAAGAGAATGCCGAGAGTAAAACTAGGTAAGGCTAGATAATACAAAGCTGTGGGCAACTTATCTAGTTGTAGAGTCATCAGACTATCAAGGGTGTATAAACCTGTAATTGTCTGGGGTGGAGTCTCACTCAAAGGAAAACGAGTCCCCAAGGGAAACCAGCGCAACTGTACCGCAAAAATTAGCTGTAAGAGCATTCCCACCCAAAAAATCGGCAAGGAATAGGTTATCAGTCCAAATAAACGTCCCCCCGCATCTAAGGGGGTATTCGGACGGGAAGCGGTGATAATTCCCAATCCGACTCCCACTATCACCGCAATTAGCATTCCATAAAAAGTTAGTTCCACCGTCGCTGGAAAATGTTTAGCGATAATCTCCCATACCGTCACCCCCTTACTGGTTAAAGAGTCTCCTAAATTGAGACGCATTAGGTGAAAAATATAGTCTAGGTACTGGAAAAATAGGGGTTTATTCAGTCCTAATTGTTCTCTTAGGGCATTTTTGGCACTTTCAGGGGCGCGGTTGCCTAAAATCGCATCCGTGGGATCACCGGGAGCAACACGCATCAGCAGAAAAACCACCGTCACGATCGTCCATAACATCAAGGGAGCTAGGAGTAAACGCACCAGTAAATAGGATTGTAAAGCAGCGCGGCGAGACATGAGGGCTTTCCGATCAGAAATATAGATTCTCAAGGAACCATATCCCAAAATCGCCCCAGCGATCGAGAGGGATTGAATAAAAAATTAAATTGAGGAAAATATTTAGTACGAATAAACTAATATATCCGCACCGCCAGTTCTAATCAAGGGACTACCAAAAACCCCTAAAGGCTGAAAGGCTTACGTAGCAAGGGATAGAAAAAAGATCAAAAAATTTTGCCAAAAGGGGTTGACAAACTTAGGGAAGTTAGATACATTGGTAAATGCGCGGTTGAAGCGAAGCGAAAGCGAAGCGAAACAAACGACGCTGGAACCTAGACAAAACAATAGTTTGAAAGCCAAGCAAAAAAAGCCTCGTTTAGAAGCAATTCTATAACAAAAAAGTCAAACCCGCAAGGGGGAGACGAAAAAAAGTCAAAAGAATCAAACGATTCATCATGGAGAGTTTGATCCTGGCTCAGGATGAACGCTGGCGGCGTGCCTAACACATGCAAGTCGAACGGGAATCTTCGGATTCTAGTGGCGGACGGGTGAGTAACGCGTAAGAATCTAACTTCAGGACGGGGACAACAGTTGGAAACGACTGCTAATACCCGATATGCCGCAAGGTGAAACCTAATTGGCCTGGAGAAGAGCTTGCGTCTGATTAGCTAGTTGGTGGGGTAAGAGCCTACCAAGGCGACGATCAGTAGCTGGTCTGAGAGGATGAGCAGCCACACTGGGACTGAGACACGGCCCAGACTCCTACGGGAGGCAGCAGTGGGGAATTTTCCGCAATGGGCGAAAGCCTGACGGAGCAACGCCGCGTGAGGGAGGAAGGTCTTTGGATTGTAAACCTCTTTTCTCAAGGAAGAAGTTCTGACGGTACTTGAGGAATCAGCCTCGGCTAACTCCGTGCCAGCAGCCGCGGTAATACGGGGGAGGCAAGCGTTATCCGGAATTATTGGGCGTAAAGCGTCCGCAGGTGGTCAGCCAAGTCTGCCGTCAAATCAGGTTGCTTAACGACCTAAAGGCGGTGGAAACTGGCAGACTAGAGAGCAGTAGGGGTAGCAGGAATTCCCAGTGTAGCGGTGAAATGCGTAGAGATTGGGAAGAACATCGGTGGCGAAAGCGTGCTACTGGGCTGTATCTGACACTCAGGGACGAAAGCTAGGGGAGCGAAAGGGATTAGATACCCCTGTAGTCCTAGCCGTAAACGATGGATACTAGGCGTGGCTTGTATCGACCCGAGCCGTGCCGAAGCTAACGCGTTAAGTATCCCGCCTGGGGAGTACGCACGCAAGTGTGAAACTCAAAGGAATTGACGGGGGCCCGCACAAGCGGTGGAGTATGTGGTTTAATTCGATGCAACGCGAAGAACCTTACCAAGACTTGACATGTCGCGAACCCTGGTGAAAGCTGGGGGTGCCTTCGGGAGCGCGAACACAGGTGGTGCATGGCTGTCGTCAGCTCGTGTCGTGAGATGTTGGGTTAAGTCCCGCAACGAGCGCAACCCTCGTTCTTAGTTGCCAGCATTAAGTTGGGGACTCTAAGGAGACTGCCGGTGACAAACCGGAGGAAGGTGGGGATGACGTCAAGTCAGCATGCCCCTTACGTCTTGGGCGACACACGTACTACAATGGTCGGGACAAAGGGCAGCGAACTCGCGAGAGCCAGCGAATCCCAGCAAACCCGGCCTCAGTTCAGATTGCAGGCTGCAACTCGCCTGCATGAAGGAGGAATCGCTAGTAATCGCCGGTCAGCATACGGCGGTGAATTCGTTCCCGGGCCTTGTACACACCGCCCGTCACACCATGGAAGCTGGTCACGCCCGAAGTCATTACCTCAACCGCAAGGAGGGGGATGCCTAAGGCAGGGCTAGTGACTGGGGTGAAGTCGTAACAAGGTAGCCGTACCGGAAGGTGTGGCTGGATCACCTCCTTAAAGGGAGACCTAATTCAGGTAGGAGACGAAAAAAAAGTAGTCCCAACCAAGAATCAATCCCAAAAGGTCGGAGCGAGGTATGTGGCTTTCAAACTAGGTTCTGGGTTCACACAAGACCTGAATAAGGAACAAGGGCTATTAGCTCAGGTGGTTAGAGCGCACCCCTGATAAGGGTGAGGTCCCTGGTTCGAGTCCAGGATGGCCCACCTGCACAGGTGGCAAAAACAAAGAAAAAAAGCTCCGAATCAGCACCTTATCTTACTTATACAGTAAGAGAGAATGCTGGCTCTGAGTTCAGAGTTCAGAGGAACCTTGAAAACTGCATAGAGCTAGGTGAAAAAGCCAAAAAAGAAGACCGCAAGGTCAAGCTAATAAGGGCTAACGGTGGATACCTAGGCACACGGAAGCGAAGAAGGACGTAGTTACCGACGAAACGCTTCGGGGAGCGGGAAGCAAGCATTGATCCGAAGATATCCGAATGGGGCAACCCTAAACACGACCACCTGAATACATAGGGTGGAGCGAGCCAACCTGGTGAACTGAAACATCTTAGTAGCCAGAGGAAAAGAAAGCAACAGCGATTCCCCCAGTAGCGGCGAGCGAAAAGGGAACAGCCTAAACCAAGTTCTTCGGAACTTGGGGTCGTGGGACAGTAACAAAAGACTGGGAAATTTAGACGAAGCGGCTGAAAACCGCACCAGAGAAGGTGAAAGTCCTGTAGTCGAAAAAGGAACCAGCTTAACTGCATCCCGAGTAGCATGGGGCACGTGAAATCCCGTGTGAATCTGCCTCGACCACGAGGTAAGGCTAAATATTCCCGTGTGACCGATAGAGAAACAGTACCGCGAGGGAAAGGTGAAAAGAACCCCGGAAGGGGAGTGAAATAGAACATGAAACCGTTAGCCTACAAGCAATGGGAGGACGATTGAACGTCTGACCGTGTGCCTGTTGAAGAATGAGCCGGCGACTTACAGGTTATGGCAGGTGAAGGGGGAAGACCCCACAGCCCCAGCGAAAGCGAGTCTGAAGAGGGCGAAGCGTCATAATTTGTAGACCCGAACCCGGGTGATCTAACCATGGCCAGGATGAAGCTTGGGTAAAACCAAGTGGAGGTCCGAACCGACTAATGTTGAAAAATTAGCGGATGAGCTGTGGTTAGGGGTGAAATGCCAATCGAACTCGGAGCTAGCTGGTTCTCCCCGAAATGTGTTGAGGCGCAGCGGTAGTGGAAGTTTAGTCGGGGTAAAGCACTGTTTCGCCGCGGGCTGGGAGACCGGTACCAAGGCGAGGCAAACTCTGAATACGGCTAAAAAAACTACCAGTGAGACGGTGGGGGATAAGCTTCATCGTCAAGAGGGAAACAGCCCAGACCACCAGCTAAGGTCCCCAAATGATAACTAAGTGAGAAAGGAGGTGGGAGTGCATTGACAACCAGGAGGTTTGCCTAGAAGCAGCAACCCTTAAAAGAGTGCGTAATAGCTCACTGGTCAAGCGCTCCTGCGCCGAAAATGAACGGGGCTAAGTTATCTACCGAAGCTGTGGACTACATTGTAGTGGTAGGGGAGCGTTCTATAGGGGGTGAAGCAGTAGCGGCAAGCAGCTGTGGACTCTATAGAAGTGAGAATGTCGGCTTAAGTAGCGAAAATGTGGGTGAGAATCCCACACCCCGAAACCCCAAGGTTTCCTCCGCAAGGCTCGTCCGCGGAGGGTCAGTCAGGACCTAAGGCGAGGCTGAAAAGCGTAGTCGATGGACAACGGGTTAACATTCCCG
>NZ_JASJFB010000028.1:0-5172 GCF_030065455.1 Microcystis sp. M53602_WE12
TTTTTCACCCCGGTAAAATTGACATTTTCTACCACTGCTCCCGTGTGTTCTCCGCTGTCATAATTGGGGGGAACGGTACGACTGCGGGGGGTAGCATTTTCTAGGGAACCATAAAATAAACGCATCCCTTTCATATCTGCCCCTCTTAAATTAGCTTCGTAGAGAATTGTCCGCGATACATTTGCTTTCACCAAATCGCTATAACTTAAATCGGCCCGCACCATATTCGCTTCGCTTAAATCCGTCCAGCGCAAATCCTGCCCAGAAATGTCGGCCCCCGCTAACATTACCCCCAATTGTACTACTCTTGTACCGAACTCTCGATCCTCCGCATAACCCCCTTCCCCGTCTAGAATCGGTCTGCCTAGATAACGATCGCGTTTAATCGGTGATAATAGCCGCGATTGACTCAAAAAACGCAGTATTTTCGCTTTTCCAGAGGCATCGACACTGCTGAGGATGGAAGCGGTGCGACCTTCTGCGATCGCTCTTTCCTGGGGCCAATCTTCTAAAAATCCCTCCTCATCCAAGGCTAGATCGGAAATG
Source organism: Microcystis sp. M53602_WE12 (assembly GCF_030065455.1). Taxonomy (NCBI): domain Bacteria; kingdom Bacillati; phylum Cyanobacteriota; class Cyanophyceae; order Chroococcales; family Microcystaceae; genus Microcystis; species Microcystis sp. M53602_WE12. The sequence continues at coordinate 547 of NZ_JASJFB010000028.1, forward strand.
CCCTGAAAATAGGAATCGATCGTCTGTTGTTGGGTAATGCGATTTTGCTGTATGGTTAAATCCTTAGAAATAACGTACTGTTCCCAGGCCACATAGACGGCTAACACGGCGATCATAATCTGTCCCAAGGCCCCCACCCACTCGGCCCAGGAACCAAACTCATCGTATTTAAAACTCTCTAACCATCGCAATATTCGCCCGTAAACTCCTAAATATTTCCCTAATCCGGCCAGAGCAGCTATAAAAACTATAAAGGCAAAAACCGTCTGACGTTCAGAGGGAGTGAGATAATGGGCGATCCACTGGCGAATAGAGGGCAAAATCACCTGTAAAGATATTAATATCGCTACTATCGCCCCAGAAAAGCCTAACCAGTCCCAGCTAAAGACCAGGCCGATGGTCATCACCATCAGGGGGGCCAGTAGTAACCCCGCATTACCCGGTCGAAGATCTTTTAATAGTAGGATGCGCTGACGCACGGGATTACGCGAAGATAAAGAGGAGACGTATTCAGAAGCATCGGGGGGCGATAAACTGGTTTTACCGTTATTTTCGGGGTTATCGTCCCTATTTTCCGCGGCGAGTTTTTCTGGGTCTTTGCGATCGCTCATGTTAATCCTTGTCAAGAGAAAATAATTCCACACCGAAAACTGAGGCGAAAACTCTCGATAAATCTTGCTGTACTTGCATAAGACTAATATTAGGCAGAAACTGCCGTAAACTGCCCACGGGTTTATTAGCAATCCCACAGGGAATAATCTCGGCAAAACCGCTTAAATCTGGACAAACATTGATGGCAAAACCATGATAGGTAATCCAATGACTAACTTTAATACCGATCGCCGCTATTTTATACCCTTCTACCCATACCCCCGTCAGGCCCGCGATTCTTTCCCCCGACAATCCATAAATAGCGATAGTTTGCAGGATGACTTCTTCCAATTGTCGCAAATACCAGTGTAAATCCTGCCGATAATAGCGCAAATTGAGGATCGGATAGCCCACTAACTGCCCCGGACAGTGATAGGTGACTTCGCCTCCTCGCTCGATTCGGTACACTTCTTTGTCGGTTTTGTCAAGATTAAATTTAATAAACTTAATATCTGAACCAGTACCGAGGGTGTAAACGGGGGGATGTTCCAGCAGCAGCAGCACATCGGGTAAGTCAGGATTAGCAATTCTCGCCTCCACCAGCGATCGCTGTTGCGACCAAGCGAGAGAATAGGGAGTAATTGCCTGAATTTTTAGCCCACAGAGACGAGGCATTTTTTGAGCATTCATCGAGAGATGTGATTGTTCAAATTATTTAAGAAATGTGGAAGATCACCAAGGAAAATTAAAAGAAGGGAAGAAGAGATGTTGGGGAGAATAATAAGCACTAATCTAAAGTTATCTCATCTATCATCTCTTGGGATCAGTATCCTCCAGTTTATCCTCATCGGCGCAAAAAAAGCACCAAAACAAGTTCAATCCTTGATTGAGCAAACCCACCAACAGGTTGTTGACCCTAACAATCAAAGAAATGTTATCGAGTTAATCGAGAAGATTATTATCTACAAATTTACTCACCATGGCACTGCTCTAAGATGGAGACAATCAATTATGCTAGGTGTTCACGCATTAAAACAACTCTATGAGATTGATGACTCTCAATGGCTAGGAGAAACCATTAGCCTACTCAGAAATCATCAATTTCAACAGCTAGACTTAGAACATTTAATCGAGGAATTAGAGGATTTGGGCAAAGAAAAGAAAAATGCTGTAGCCAGTCTTTTAGAACAGGTTATCCGCCATTTATTATTCCTGCAATACTGGAGCAAGGAAGCAGAATATAAGACAATTTATTGGCAGGAATAAATCGATAACTTCCGTACTCAATAAAATCAGGCTAGTATGTTTTCTGACTGCTATTTTTCAATTTTATTGGTGAGAGTTCCGACCACATCAATACCGAGGGTTTGATGGACACTGGCGAGGAATTGATTGACGATTTCGGGATAGACTTTAATCAGGGTAGCGAGGGATTTCCCATCACCATTATCAACAATATTAACTCGCTCGAGGTGTAAGCGTTTAGGAATTTTGATCGCTTCTTCTAGGATAGTTTCTAACTGTTGAATCAAGAAAATTGCCTCTGCTTCGCTGCCGGTATTTTGCCAGACTTCCGCGAATAATTCGTTAACCAAGGCTTCAGCTTTGGCATTTTCTTCAAAAATTGCCGCTTCTCCTCTAGCGCGGAAAGTTTCGGCTTCCTGCTGCGCTTCTGCGGGTAAAACTTGATCTGCTTGGAGACGTAATCTTTCTAATTCTGCTCTGACCTGTTGCAATTTTTCCTCAACTATAGCACGTTTTTCCTTAGCGGCGGCGATAGTTATTTCTTCTTCCGATTTTGCCTGTTGTTCCAGTTTTGCCTTTAACTTTCTCAATTCGTTTTCTTGCTCTAAAATGATAATTTGATCGCGGGTTTTAGCCACGGTTGCCTGTTCCTCACATTCCGCGACTATTTGTTCAGCTTCATTGAGTGCATTTGATTCAGCAATTTCAGCATCACGCATGACTAAAGCGATTCTTTCCCGTCCGAGGGAGTTAAGATAATCCACGTCATCGGCAACATTTTGAATTTTGAGAGTATCAATTTCTAAACCGAGTTTAAACAGATCTTGACTGACGTTACTGGTAATACTTTCGGCAAATTTTAGGCGATCTTCGTTCACTTGTTCTGGGGTCATTGTTGCGACTACACCCCGCAAGTTTCCTTCTAAAGTTTCTTTAGCTACGCGAATAATTTCTTCTCGATCTCGATCTAAAAAACGTTCGATCGCATTGCCGACTATTTCAGGTTTAGAACTAACTTTCACGTTAGCAATTGCCACGATATTCAGGGGAATATTGCCCTTAGAATAGGCATTTTTAATCTCAATTCTGATCGGGGTTGTGGTGACATCCATGCGTTTAACGGTTTCTAAAATTGGAATACGAATCGCCCGACCCCCCGATATCACTCGATAACCTGCATCTTGTCTATCTTTTGATTTGCGTTTCATCCCACTCAGGATTACTACTTCATTGGGTTTGCAAATACACAAAAAAGCATTGATAAACCAAATCGCACCAATCCCCAGAAATATCAATAAAGCAATGGGAACACTATTCAACAATAAATTACCAGCACTGTTGTTGTGATTGTTGTCGTCTTGATTGGGATTGATTTGGATGAGATAGGAATTATTTTGACTATTCATAGTTAGTTACCCTTTGGTTTAGAAGAAATTACAAATCGCCTCTGATATACTTTTCCGCAATGACTAAAACTTTATTGTCCTGGAAATTGAGGATAAATGCTTGATCCCCGACATTAAATTGTTCTTCCCCTTCCGTTATCGCTACTATATCGATCAGACTATCCCCGACATTAACTCGCACTTTCCCCTTGCTATTTTTATCGAAGGGGATTTGAACAACTCCGATTAAACCGATGAGAGAGTGATAATCGACGATACTATTTACCTGTTGGTTGCAGCGTCTTAACTTGACTAAAATTAGGAGTAGAATGGCCAAACCAATACCTACCCCTAAAGAAATTAAAACGATTGTGAGCAGTTGAGCATTCATAGTTTAGTTATTTACCGTTATAGTTGCCCCCAATCTAATTAACGTTAACTAATTCGAGACTTCGGCCATTTCAATCACGCGATCAGCATTATCTTTGACCAAAAAATTTAAAGGTTTATTGCGACGAACTTTATACTTTAAGCGTCGTGATTCCACCCGCATCAGAATTTGTTCTAAACAATCGTGATCAAAACAAACGTGACGATGACGATCCTTATAACCCGCGGTTGCTCCAGCAACGATGTGCAGTTGGGTATTTTTCTTTAACTGATACCATAAACCCTGGGGTTGATCTCCCAAAGAAGGGTTGGCAGTAGTCACAGCCGGATTACTAGACATATAAAATGGGTCAATCATATTATTGCCCATCGTCTGCTCATAATTGTAATAGTAATGGAGGGGGACATCGGCCGTGGGTAAATTTAAAAGTCCTTCATAAAATTGTCGGGCTGTCTCCAAATCTGTCACCATGATTGTATGAACTTTTGGGGCGCTAGTTAGAAACATCCACATGGCTAAAGCATAAGCGGCCAGAAGCATAACCATAATCCCCTGGGTGGACAGGAGAGTATCAAGGGGTAGGAAAGCGCCGAAGAAAAGATGATTTATCAACACTGATGTGATCCTATTGCCTAAGAATTTCTATCATTCCCTAATTATAATCACGACGCTGAAACTTAAGTGAACAGGGTGAGGAGTGACCAAGTTCCGTACATTTGTATTAAAATGCTCCCTACCCAGTTTAAATGCAGTACAATTGACCTCAAATTCTCCTATGGGATGAATAAGTAGCTGGTTATAATTAGGGCTTGCTGAATAATGGTAAAACCCTTTTAAAATAAAGCTTTTGACCTGTTAAAGTCCGATGTTAGTGCAAGAAAATAGGATTGGGACTTTCAAAAACCTTGCATTATCCTTCTTGTAGTACATCGCTTGGTACAAAAAACAAGGGCAACAAAGCCTGAAACGACCGGCTCCTGACGACCGGCTACTGACTCCTACCCCCAGGAAAAA
>NZ_JASJFB010000117.1:0-2731 GCF_030065455.1 Microcystis sp. M53602_WE12
TAAAGTACCGACAACTGCCCCCACAAGGGTAGCACGTCCCCCCACAGCCACCCAAATCACCATTTCAATGGAAAAAGCCACATCCATAGAGTTAGGGGTGATAATTCCCGTTTGCACGGTATAAAGAGCGCCGGCAACACCGGCAATCGCCCCAGAAATGGCAAAAACTAACACCTTAAACCAAGTAGGATCATAACCGGAAAAACGGACACGCACCTCATCATCGCGAATGGCGACTAACAAGCGCCCAAATCTGCCGGTAGTTAACCAACGACAGAGCAGATAAATAGCCAGTAAACAGACAATTGTGAGTAAATAAAAGGCCACTTGAACGGCATCGGAACCCACCAGCAAACCGAAAATTGTTTGGGTATCGGTTTTTAAGCCATTAGTGCCGTTAATTAACTTCTGTTGACCGTTAAAAAAGTTAAAAAATACCAGTAAAGCCGCTTGGGTTAAAATCGAAAAATAAACCCCTTTAATGCGGTTGCGGAAGATTAAATAACCCAATAATCCTGCCACGATCGCTGGTACGATAATTAGGGCTAGAATTGTCAAAGGTAGGGAATAAAAAGGTTGCCAAATAAAAGGTAATTCTGTCACCCCGTAGAGAGTAAAAAATTCGGGCATTTGTCCGGGGGGTAACTGAAGATTTAGGTACATGGCCAAAGCGTAACCACCGAGGGCAAAAAAGATGCCATGACCAAGACTTAATAAACCCGTATAACCCCAGATTAAATCTATCCCCAAAGCAACAATAGCGAGGGAAAGAAATCGCCCCAATAAACGCAAGCGGAAAGCCGACAAAGCTAAGGGCAGTAACACCGCAAAGATGACCACTAAACCAACAATAACAGCGATTTCCGTGATTAACTTTTTCTTTTCCCGTTGTCGGGATTCGTTTCTAGTGATGGTTTCGCTAATCATAATCTATAACTCGGCAGTACGTCCTTTAGGAGGAAAAATTCCCGCAGGTTTGAATTGCAAGAAAGCAATAATTAAAGCAAAAATCATCACTTTTGCCATGCTAGTGGTGGAGAAAAAGGTGAAGAAATCCGTTAGGGGTTTTAGTGCTTCTACGGAACCAAAAATCAGGGCAAAAGTTCCCGAACCAATTAAATAATTAGCCACACCGATGGCCATAGCTGCGATAATAGTTCCCAGGAGATTACCCACTCCCCCCACCACCACTACCATGAAGGTATCAACGATATAATTTTGTCCCACGTTTGGACCTACGGAACCCAAGAAACTAATCGCACAACCGGCAACTCCAGCTAATCCCGAACCGAGGGCAAAAGTCAAAGCATCCACTTGATTAGTGGGAATGCCTAAACAGGAACTCATCTGGCGATTTTGGGTGACGGCACGAATGCGTAAACCCCAAGAAGATTTATTTAAAAACCAATAGGTTCCTAACAAACAAATGGCAGTTAAAATGATAATAAATAGACGGGTGTAGGGCATTTGAAAACCGGGTAAAGGTAAACCTCCCCGTAACCAAACAGGAGCGGTGACATCGACGTTTCTGGCACTAAACCAGGGTCGAGCGAGAACCGGATTAAAAGATAAAAGATAGCCTAATAATCCAGCGATAGCTAGGGATAAAGGCAGGGTGATACCAATAGCTAAATTGCGAATTCTCTCCCAATCTAGGCGACGACTTAACAGCGTCATCGCCCCAAAAAATAACAGACAGAAAACTATCAAACTAATTACTAATAAGCCGTTGACACTTCTGACAAATTGCTGCAGAATTAAGCTGACTCCCCAAGTAGCCAGCAGCGTTTCTAGGGGTCTGCCGTAGAGGAACCTAATCACCCCCCTTTCTAATAATAATCCTGCCAATCCCGACACCAAAAAAGCGATCGGTAGGGCGAATAAAACATAAGTATCAAAGAGGGGAGAACCGAAACCTTTAAAGATATTCTGCACCACAAAAGTAGTATAAGCCCCTAACATCATTAACTCACCGTGAGCGAGATTAATTACCCCCATCAGTCCAAAGACAATCGCTAGTCCTAAAGCGGCCAGCAATAGCACAGAACCGATGCTAATACCATTAAATAATCCTTCTAATAATGCTGACACTTTTCCTTATTCCCGTGCATTTTTAAGGTTTAAAAAGAGGGGTGAACAGTAATGCCCACCTCACCCTCGTTATTGTCCAGAAAAATTCCTAAAACTAGGATTTTTCCATTTTGAACTTACCGCCCTTAGCCGGATCCGTCCAGTCACAGGCAAAGCCCTTAGTTTCGGGGACAAATTGGTTCCAGGGTTGCGGATCCACTACCCCCGGAGTTGACCAAACGATGTTAAATAGACCATCATCTCTCACCTGACCAATGCGGACGGTTTTGGAGATATGATGATTGGGGAACATTTCCACCGGTCCTTCGGGAGCATCGAATTTCTGTCCTACGGCTGCGGCGCGAACTTTGTCGAGATCATCGGCGGTTGCCGCTTGTTCCACCGCTTGCTTCCAGAGATAGACCATGATGTAGGCCGCTTCCATCGGGTCGTTAGTGACGCGCTCCTGACCGAATTTAGCTCGAAAAGCCTCAACAAATTTTTTGTTAGCGGGGGTATCTACGGTTTGGAAATAGTTCCAGCAAGCGTATTGACCGAGGAGATATTCCTTACCGATTTGTTTAACTTCTTCCTCGGCAACACTCACCGACATGACCGGATATTTATCGGGAGTTAAACCGGCCGCTTGCAGTTGTTTAAA
>NZ_JASJFB010000149.1:0-1983 GCF_030065455.1 Microcystis sp. M53602_WE12
CTTAATTGATTAGTTCGCTCTAGAGCAAAAACAATTGACAAAAATCGCTAAATGCTTTTCTATATAAGGGTTCCATCCCTTATAACCCCCGTCCATTGCATAACAATTACCGAAGAGCCAGAATCGGTTTTATGCTATTGAGTTACCAAAGCCAATAGAAGAGGCTTTATTATCAGTTGCCAACTAAACCCCTCCCAATCCACCGAAAAAGAAACCACAAAGGTAGGCTAAATTGCCTCTAAAAATACCATAAATGCCCCCTTAATCAGAGTTGAAGGGGTTTGTTTTTTCCTTTCGCTTATTAAACAACTATCACCTCGTTGCTAGGGTCTCCCTGGCAAGGCATTTTCAGAGGTTCTACCTTGGAACGAGACAAAGCATTGATGATCACACAAAGTCGAGAAGAGCCAAATAGCCAATTTAGTGTCAAAATTAGGAGTAGTTTATTTATTCTTCTCTCCTAGTTAAAAATATGCAAGTTAAAGAGCTAACCGTTGAAGAACTCAAGCTCCTCATTCAAGAAACTGTTGCCGAAACCATCCAATCTATCTTACTCGATCCTGACCAAGATAAAGAAGTCAAACCTGAAGTTAAGCAACAACTTCTTGACTCTCTAAGACGGACTGAAATAGGAGAAAATGGGGTTTCAGCCGAGGAAGTAGCCAAAAAATTAGGATTAAACTGGTAATGGCTTACTTTGTAGAATTTAGCCGCGAAGCAATCGCTGATTTAGAAGCACTCGCTCCTATCATTCAAGAGCGAATTTTGCGGAAAGTTCGCTGGTTGTTGGATAATTTTGAAAATGTTAGTCCTCAAGCTTTAAGTGCTAATTTGAGTGGTCTTTTCAAGCTTCGAGTCGGTGACTATAGAGTTATCTATTCTTTTGCACCCGAAGCAAAGCGGCTTACCATCCATAAGGTTGGACATCGCCGAGATATCTACAGTTGATAAAATACTGTGTTTGAGAGTAAGGGGATACTTGTACAACCTTATTGTACAATTCCCAGGGGTGAGACTTGTAGGTTGGGTTGACGCAAGGAAACCCAACAACTTCCTGGAATATTTTCACAATTTTTGTTGGGTTTCGCCTTTTGAGCCGATGGGTAATACCTGAGTAATAATGATAGCTCAACCCAACCTACGGCTCGATTAATTAATCAACTTATTCAGACACCTGTTACCCAACAACTTCCTGGAATATTTTCACAATTTTTGTTGGGTTTCGCCTTTTGAGCCGATGGGTAATACCGGAGCAATAATGATAGCTCAACCCAACAACTTCCTGGAATATTTTCACAATTTTTGTTGGGTTTCGCCTTTTGAGCCGATGGGTAATACCTGAGCAATAATGATAGCTCAACCCAAGCTACGGCTAACTGATTAGGGAGAGAAATATAAAGATTTATTAAATTGTAGCTTAGGATACAGCTTATTTTAGTTTAGTGTGTAATCTATTGTTGTCCAGCTTTGGTGTTGGGTTGGGTTGTTCCTTAGCCAAACCTAGAAAAGCTAATAGTTCCACTGATTCAGGGAGATGAACTGATTGGCCGGAGGGATATTAGCAGTTTCCAGATTGGCGATCGCTTTGACAATTTCCCCTCTACTGAGATCTTTTGAGTAGTCCCTATTCTCGTAAATGGCCAAAATACCTGAATGGCAGGGGTTTTCTTGATGGATGGCTTCAAAATCTCGGCAATTACGAGTTAGCAGCATTCGATTGTTTTGTCGGGCATAGTTCAAGACAACAGAATCTGGCTGTCCAGAAAGTCCCACTTCGTTGACTGTTATGACATCGTGACCAGCAACTGTGTGCATTTTGACGAGAACCTTGCACAGGGAGTCTTCATCGGAAATTTTGGGTCTGAAACCCCGCCGTTCTAGGTTGGCTTTACGTTAGAATTAAAAGGCCAGTCTCGAAAACCAAGTGGACGGCGCAGCACCTTGAAAACTCGGCTTAGGGGGTTCCGACCAGAAAAGCTTGGC
>NZ_JASJFB010000850.1:0-1662 GCF_030065455.1 Microcystis sp. M53602_WE12
CTAAATCCTTATCTGGCAAGAGACTTAATTGATTAGTTCGCTCTAGATCAAAAACAATTGACAAAAATCGCCAAATGTCTTTCTCTATAAGAGTTTCATTCCTTATAATCCTGTACGTTGCATAAGACAAACCGAAGAACCTAACAGAATTACCCTTGTTTTTCAACTTGCGATCCCACTTAATAATTAAACCTCCTTCATTTAAAAGTTGATGTAAAAGAGATTCTAATTCTTCAACTGATTTAAAAAGTCGATGAGCGATAAATTCTTTTGCCGAGTGCCAGACCAATTCAATGATATTTAAATCTGGGCTATAGGCGGGTAAATACTCTAAAATTAAGTTGGGCATATTTTCAGCAATTTTACCAACAACATCTGTTTTTTTGTGAATACTAGCATTATCGAGAATCAGGACAATCTTTGGACCCTTCTCTCGAAAATCCTCCTCTTTATTCCCCGCTTCCACCCATTCTTTAATGATTTCTGTATAAAAAACTTTTACCACTTCATAAAAAGTTTCTGAATTTCCTTTTTTGATGAATTCTACGAATCTTTTTTTATCGGAATATCTCACTCCTCCCATCGCATTTACTCGACCACTTCTTCTTTGTCCGCTAACTTTTTTTCTTTGGCTTTTTTTCCCCCATGTTTTTCTTCTAATGACTCTTAAACTGAATCCACTTTCGTGAGGGGCTGTGTGGCGAACCTGCGTCGCCACCTTGAAAGCCCCGTCCCAAAACCATACCTGTAGCTTATTTGGCTCTTCTTTTGCTATTTTTAAGTATTCGGCTAATTTTTGTTTAAATTCTTTTCTTTTTTCAGGATATTGTCGATCTTCTAAACTATATTTAGCCCAAATATAAACATACTTCTTTTTTTTTTAAATGTTCGTGACTTGAGAACTACTTAATTCTATACCTGTCTGTTCTGTCAGATAAGTGGCTAATCTTTTGGCTGTCCAACGGCCAAACTCATACCCCATTTCTTGAGGCTCTTTGTCAATTGTCTCTAACAATATTTTGATATACTCATCCGTCGCTTTTCGATAATTTCCCTCCATTCTCTTGTCTTTCAAGCTATCTAAATTATTGGCATCTCCAGGAATACACCAATAAGAGACTGTTCGCAGTGAACACCCAATGAGTTTGGAGATTTGGACTTGAGTTTTCCCGTCATTTAACAACAACAATATCAAAACTCTTTCTCTAATGTAAGGATTTTCTTCTTTTTTTAGTGCTTTTTGTAACTTTTCTTTTTGTTCGGAATTCAAGTGATTAGGGGCTGGCATAGCTATTGATACTTGAATAGGTTACTGTTTCTATTATACGCTATTTAGATGCTGAACAGCTTAGAGACATTGCCCTAAGTCTTGACATAACTCTTTAATTCTTTTTTCATTTTCTGATAACATTGAATTATTCCTCCCATCGAGATATATTCTGAATTGTAAATTATAACTATTATAATCTCATTTCTCTTTGTGATCAAGTAGAAGATTTTCTAGTTGTTGACGGCTACAAGCATTAATACTCATTGCATAAGTGAGATGCTCCCGTTCATTGAAACTTTTGACCTTATTAAGCTTTTACGCATTTAAGTTACATTGACAGCATTACCCTTATTTTTAAGTTTTCTACTCCATTTAATAATCAATCCCCCTTC
>NZ_JASJFB010000788.1:0-8527 GCF_030065455.1 Microcystis sp. M53602_WE12
AGTCTGGTCCGGGTAGCTCCTGCTTTACAGCAATATATCGTCGATTTAGTCCGCGCTACCCGTGATCACGAAGATATTAGTTTAGGAGTCAGTCCCCGGGGTTGTGTGGTTTTGCAAAAAGCAGTTCAAGCTTACGCTTTCCTCGAAGGTCGCGATTATGCTATTCCCGATGATGTTAAGTTTATTACTCCCTACGTCTTCTGCCATCGTCTGATTCCTAGTCACGGTCGTCAAGCTAAAGCTATCGTGGAAAGACTTCTACAATCGGTGGCGATCGAGGATCGCATCTGTGCCTGAACTACTTTGAACCCCTAGAGGAGAGAATTGCCGCGCTCAAAACCCCTAGTGGGGGAATAACAACGACTGGCGTTGTCAGATCAGAATATGAAGAATGAATTGCGACACAACGAGAGCCTTACTCTTAAAGCGTTTTCAAGTCTGCTCTGATGCGCCATCATCTTCAAACTTGACAACGCCACAACGACTAGCAATTAAACCCAAAACTAACCACCAGAGGGTACTAACTTGGGGACGATACCAAACCGTATCAAAAAAACCGTGGGCAAGAATTCCAGCCATAGCGGCAATTGCCCCGATTAACCAAAAGCCTTGACTATCCATTTTATCGCGTAAAAGTTTAATTTGATGGATGACTTGGCCGATAGTTGTGACTAATAACCAGAGGAAACAGGTAAAACCAATAATTCCCGTTTCTACCATGATTTCTAATACCACAGAATAGGCACTTAAAGCCGTGTATTTTGGCTTCATGAATAGGGGGTAAATTTTCTTAAAAGCATCATTACCCGGTCCGATGCCCAAAAGTGGATAGGTTTGAATCATGCGAATAACTGCATCCCAAACATTAATCCGAAAGTTATTACTACTATCTTCCCGGCCTGCAAAAATACTCATCACCCGAATTCGCAGCGGTTCCACCAATAAAATCGCCCCTAAAATCACCACGGCTAAACCCCCTAAAATTAAGGGTAAAAGCCATGTTTGCCAAAATAACGGTAGATAGTTTTTGAACCAATAAAATAATAGCAATAAGAAGACGATTCCTAAGACCATCAAACCAATCCAACCGCCACGACTCTCGGTAAAAAATAAACAAGCGGCATTGGCTAAAGTTAATAAAGCCGCTAAAATTTTCGGTAGCCATCCCTGCCACACAAACAAGGCTGCACCGCTAAAAGCAATACCAGGGAATAAATAACTAGCTAATAAATTAGGATTACCGAGATAACTATAAACCCTAGTATCTCCCGCTAATTCTGAGGTGGGATCGTTCCAAGTTGCTAACTGTTCCGCACCAAAAATTTGCTGACGAATGCCGTAAACGCTGACTACTAATGCGGTTAAAACTAAAGTAGTCAGAATCCAATTTGTTAGGCGTGGTGAGCGCATGATTCGGGCGGTAAAGGCAAAAAAGATGAGATTGAGAGTTAATTTAATTAATCCTTCCAAGGCTGCGGTTTTAACGGGAGAAAAAGCCGTAGAAACCGTGGCAATTCCCCAATATAAAAGTACCAAAAGATGTATGGGTGTCACCCCAATTTTGCCTTCATCCACAAGGGTTAAGAGTAGCCAATAACCCGCTATTGCTAACAGCAAAAAACCGATTTGACTGGTGGAGAAAAAAGGCGCAGTGGCGATAAGGAGAGAGATTAACAGCGCACCCATCAGTTCTGTCCACTGCACAAACTGGCTACCCTGTCGCCATTGACTAAAAAGGCCGACGAAACGATGCAGATAGCTATATTTTGACCAAGAAGCGGGCGAAAAGTTCAATAGGGTGATTTGTTTCCAAAAAGCATTCATAGGGTTTTTAGTTGCGGTTGTCACCAGCAAACTTTGATTAAGATACCGATTGTATCTTAATTGTTGACTCTTGGGAGCCAAAAGAGTTTCAGTCTGGTGTCTTAGGGCAGCTTCACACAGTCAAAACCTAATAGTATAACCAGTCTAGGCATGGGGTGAACGTAAAGCTTGACCTAAACGAGTTAAGCCTTGGGAACAGTCAAAACGATCGAGATGTACTTCAATAAATGATAGGCGATCGATGTTACCCTGGGCAATCGATAAAGCCTTTTCTAATTCCCCTTCTGTCCTGACTTGACAACTCCAACTTTCCCCGTTAAATACTGCTGGTAATTGGTGATATTTCCACGGTTGTAGATCATTATAAATATTATCCTGAATTACCCGCTCGATCGTGTAACCGTCGTTATTAATTAAAAAGATAATTGGATTGAGATGGTGACGGATAATTGTCGAAAGTTCTTGGGCGGTCATTTGAAAAGCACCATCCCCCACAAAGACGATAGGACGAGTATTTGGTGCGGCAAAAGCTACTCCTAAACAGGCGGGAATTGAATAACCAATAGAGAGATAAAATGCTTGACCGATAAAGTCGGTTTTTTGGGGCATTAATAAATCAATTGTGGCAATAATTGCGTCCCCTGTATCAGAAATAACAAAAGATTCTTGAGCGATAAAATGATTCATTCGCTCATAAAAACGAGCATTAGTTAATTTTTGCTCTGCCACGGCGATGAATTCTAAATTCTTCAATTCGGCCGCAGGTTTAATCTCTAGTGTAGCCGCTTCTTTGTGACTTAGCTTATTAATTAAACCCTCGATAAAATCCCCTAGGAATACTGGTTGATAGAAGTGATGTTTAATCTTGATCTTCTCGGAATTGGCATTAATCAAATTATTGGGATTTAAATTAGCCGTAAATCCGCCTAAATTCATATCGGACATGATCGCCCCTAAACAGAGGACACAATCGGCATTTTCCACCCGTTGACTAACGTATTCGCGACTTAATGCCCCCACATAAGTGCCGATAAATTGCGGCTGCATTTCCGAAATTGACGACTTACCTAAAATAGTGGTGGCTAAGGGATAACCCGTTACCTCTAAAAGTTTCAGCAACTTATCCTGGAGTTTAAACCGATGGAATTCTACCCCTGCTAAAATAATTGGTTTTTCCGCTTTTTCTAATAAAAAAGCCGCTTCTTCAATGGCTTCTTCTAAAGCGGCAGCATCCGTGAGATTATCGGTTAAATAAATTGGCTTTTCTGAGGGGATACAGGGACGATAGACTAGATCCCGGGGAATTTCGATATACACGGGACGTTTGTGATGCAAACAAGCTGTTAAAGTTTGATCGATTTGACTGGCTGCTTGGGCAGAATTAGTGAGAATAACCGAGGCAACCGTGACTTTTTCCATGATGGACAATTGCAGATTATAATCGCCCGTGGTGTGGTGTAATAATAAATTATCCCGGCGAATCGAGCGATCGGAAGCCCCACTAATTACCACCAGGGGAACTCTTTCAGCGTAAGCACCGACCACAGCATTAACTAGGCTAAATCCCCCGACTCCGTAGGTGACACAGACAGCGCCCATACCTTTGACTCGCGCGTAGGCATCGGCGGCATAACCCGCGTTAAGCTCATTACAGGTACAAACTAATTCGATCGGACTTTCCACCAAAACATCCATCAAATCGAGGACATAATCCCCCGGCACCCCGAAAACATGATTAACCCCTAAATTATGGAGACGCTGGCATAAATATTCGCCGATCGTGATCATAGCAATTTTCTCCCCTGTGTTGGCACTTTCACGCCGATCATAACGATTTTTTCAAAAAATAGGCTCATGCCCAGTAATGAACTAGAAAGTAAAAATCAGCAGACTTTAATTAAGTAGCTGTTTGCAATTAAATAGAAGATAGGTTTTGCACTCGATCCCCCCTGCCCCCCTTAATAAGGGGGGTGCCGACAGGCGGGGGGATCTTAGAGTTTTTTCCGCAGACCCTAATTATATCTAGCGCTGGTGATCAATGCTATAGTATAAAATCTGGGGTTTTTCTCTTGGGTGTAAAAAAATATCTGCGGCACTTTTTCAGGTATAATTTTTACAGGAGATTCCCTAAAACTTTCGACTTAAATAAGGCTGACTGTTAATGATTTTTACTGAATTAGTTTTGCAAAATTTCGGTCCCTACGCCGGTCGTCAAGTGATTAATTTACGTCCCGAAAAAGACAACAATTCCTGTCCGATTATCCTTTTGGGAGGCATGAATGGCGGCGGTAAAACTACTTTAATGGATGCGATTCGTTTGGCTTTGTACGGTGCGCGGGCAAAGTGTTCTACTCGCAATAATTTAAGTTATGCCGAGTTTCTCAGTCAAGCAGTTAATAATCAAGCTTCCCTCATCGATCAAGCGAGAATTGAATTGGCTTTTGAACATCTAGTTAATGAACAATGGCGACAATATCGTATCGTTAGATACTGGACAAAACAGCCCAAAGATGGTAAGGATACCCTCGGTATTTTAGATGAGGATTGGCCCGATCCTGCCTTAGCTAATACTTGGGATGAATATATTGAAACTTTATTACCTTTGGGTATTTCTAACCTCTTTTTATTTGATGGGGAACAGGTAAAAGAATTGGCAGAACAGGATGTACCTCCTGACAGCGTTAAGGATTCGATGCAGACTTTATTAGGGTTAGAATTAGCGGAAAGATTAGCAGTTGATCTTGATATTTTGGCTAGTCGCAAGCGCCGGCTATTAGCAGCAGAAAATGAACTGGCAACTATTGAAGCTATTGAGAAAAAATTAGCCCAGTACCAAGAAGATTTGGAATTGGCTAGACAAGAGATGGAAACTCAACAAAAAAATTTAGATTTGGTTAGAAATGATTTTGATGCAGTCTCGGATAAATTTCGCATTGATGGCGGAAAAATTGCCGCCGAAAGAAGTCAATTAGAGAGCAGAAAAAAGGATTTAGATAAAAAGTTAGATAAACAGAGAGAATATTTAGGTCAATTGGCGGGGGAATTTTTACCATTAAAGTTAATTTTTCCTCTCCTAGAAGCGGCTAAAATTCAGGGAGAAAAAGAGCTAAAATTTCAATCGTCTCAAGTCGCTCAATCGGTTTTAGAATCCAGAGATAAAAAGTTACTTGCTTATTTAGAACAACTGAATTTAACTTTAGAGCAATTAGACAATATTAGAGAATTTTTACAGCAAGAAAATAAGTTTTTAGCTGAGGATAACGATTCTTTGGTTACTTCTTACTTAGATTTAGACGAGGAGGCGATCGAGTTATTAAATCGAGTCTTAACCCATCAACTACCGGCACAAATTAACCTCGCTCATCAAGCAATAGAACAATTAAGAAATCTGGAAGCTGACTTAGATAATTTAGAGCGAGAATTAGCAGTAGCAGCCTCTCCCGAAGAATACGAAACCCTGAGTAATAACTTAAAAACCGCTCAGAAAAACTATCTAAATGCTCAAGCAGAATACGAGCAAAGCCACAAAAATTACGAGGAAATTAAAAAGAAAATTGAGAAAAATAAAAAAGAATTATTTGCCTATAGTGAGAAAGCTTTAGAATCGCAAAATAACGAACATATCGTTAATGCTATTGTCAAAGCACAGCAAACTTTAAAAGTATTTAAGGAACGCTTAACTTTAAAAAAATTAAATAGATTAGAGGGAGAAGTGGCGGAATGTTTTCGTTATTTATTGCATAAGTCCGATCTGGTGCAGAAAATAGCGATCGATGCTGATACTTTTGGTCTATCTCTCTTTGGCCCCGATGGACAAAATGTGCCTAAACACCGTCTTTCTGCCGGAGAAAAACAACTATTAGCGATCGCTTTTTTGTGGGGATTAGCGCGAGTCTCCGGACGAGATTTACCCATCGCTATCGATACACCCCTCGGACGTTTAGATTCTTCCCATCGCCATAATTTAGTTGAACGTTATTTTCCCGCCGCTTCCTCTCAAGTCATCCTCCTCTCTACCGATACAGAAATTGGACAAAATGAGCTACTCTTATTAGAAGAACAGGAAGTAATCGCCAGAAAATACCTGCTAGAATATAATTCCCAACAACGTCAAACCACTATTCACCCCGACCGCTACTTTTGGTAAGATTATGACTGAGATAAATTCCCACGAAATCCTCGCCCAATTAACTTGAGACATCGGGTATTACTTCCAATTTTATCACTCAATCCAAGCCTTTGGGGGGGGAGAGTCGGGTCTCTGGGTTCTTAATGGAGACATTGAGAATCTAAGCCGTCTCGTCGAAGCAAGGAATTTCTAACAGCAATGTGGAAAGAATCCCCCGTCACAGCCTAGCTTGACGGTGGGAGTATGTCAACTGACTTGACAGTAAAACAACCCCACTCGCTTTTTGTTGCTCTACTTTGGGGTAGGATTCAAGAGCGCTGTTTAGGGATAAATGACTGTTCGTCGGCGCTATTGTCTAGTTTTTGAGCGTTTTTTCCAGCTGGGCTACCCTTGCTTTCTGTTGCTTCAAATCGGCTAGTTGTTTTAGTAATTGTTCTCTTACTTCATAGCGATAGGCAAAAAAATGCTCACCTATCCCTAGGGTCGCTAGATACTCTTCTAGCAGACGGGGTTTGACCCAGGCAATCACCGCCAGTTGCCACCAGAAACGGAACCGCGTCGGTCGGACAATCCCCTGCCGCCAGAGCAAGGAACGGAACAATTGCCACTGTTGCCCATCTAATTTACGGTTCGATTTGCCGCGCCATCCCCCCATCATCATGAAATGGTTGAAGGTTCGTTTCAGGTAGTTAACAGGATCGTAGATTTCCCAGAAAGCGTCGATGTATTCTTCGGTAATCTCTTCCACCGGGCGAGTTGGCTCAAAGTTCATCATGGCTCCCTGATGGAAAGTGCCCATGCCATCCACCAGACGACCTTCCCGTTGCAGGCGATTCCACAGGGCGGTATTTTGCAGTGCCTGGAGCAGGCTAAACTGCCCCTGGGGAATACTCGCCTCCATAATAAAATCTTTGATCCGCTGCCCTGCGCCAGGTTTCTCATTGTCAAAACCGATAATGAAGCCAGACATAATCTGCAGCCCCATGCGGGTAATTTTGTGACAGGATTCGATCAGGGATTGGCGGGTGTTTTGAACCTTGTTAATGCCCATTAAGCTATCGGTATCTGGTGTCTCAATCCCCATAAACACCAGCATAAAGCCGGCCTTGACCATTAACTCGATCAGTTCACTGTCTTCGGCCAGATTAAGGGAAGCTTCCGTAATCAGTTTAAAGGGATACTGGTGTTGTTCCATCCAGGGGATCAACTCCCGCAGAAACACCTTGGCATTCCGCTTATTGCCAATGAAGTTGTCATCGACAACAAAAATGTAGCGCCTCCAGCCCAGTTGATATAACGTCTCCAACTCAGCCAACATTTGTTCTGGGGTTTTGGTGCGCGGTTTGCGGCCATAGAGGTTGATGATGTCACAAAATTCGCATTGAAAGGGGCAACCGCGAGAAAACTGCACGGTAATCGCCAGATAGGCATCCAGATCTAGTAGATCATAGCGGGCGATCGGTGTCATGGTGACATCGGGTTTCTCGCTGGCTCTAAAGACACCACTCGGTTCACCCCGCTCTAGGGCTGCCAGGAACAGAGGGATTGTCAGTTCTCCTTCATCCAGAATCAGGTAATCTGCTCCAGCTTTTTGGGCAACTTCTGGATAGGAGGTGGGGTAAGGCCCGCCCACCGCCACTTTTTTACCCAACTGCAACCCTTTGGCAATCAATTCTTGAAAGTCCTTTTTCTGAATGATCATGGCGGAGATGATGACCAAATCGCACCACTCCCAATCGGAAGCCGTTTCTAATCGGACATTGCGATCAACAAACCGGATTTCCCAATCCGATGGTAACAGGGCTGCCACCGTAATTAAACCCAGGGGCGGATTGGTTGATCTTAAACGGGCTAGATCTAAAGTCTCTTGATAGGACCAAAAGGAGTTGGGCATCAGCGGCCACAGTAATAGGGCTTTCATTCAGGTGTCTCCAATGAAGAAGCTAGATGCTTTACATACTAGCCACAAAGCCCAAGTCGATCAAGACTGTTTTAACATCTTTTTTTACTAATAAATTAGTTCTAAATAAATCGTGAAAAAACCGCATTTTTTTCGAGATTAGCACAACTAAATGCACGATGCTTGCTAAAAACTCGTGTTTTCCCATTTTTATCAACGCGCTCTGGGGGCTGTGTGCCTCTTTTGGGTATTTTTGGGTAGGTTCCCTAAAAAATGCTGATTCTGAAAAACCCTCTTAAAATTCGCAAGCACCGAATAGTAAGGGTTTCGTTTCAGTCCCTAGGAAGTCTGTTTTATCGGAAAAACACCAGTTACTAGACATCTGGACAATGACTATTTCTGGTCAGGTAAACATAAGCGTAATTACACTATTTTATCCCGACCCATCATGACTCAACTACCATAAAATATAGTTTATGTCTCTTTAATTTTGGAAGATGAATAAATTAAATAACTGGTAATTATAGTCCTATTTAGGGTTTGCTGAATAAATATAAAAACCTTGTTGGATAATACTTTTAGACTTTTTTGACCTCAAAAAGTGCCGACCATTGGAGTGATTGAGGGGAAAATTCAGGTACTTTTTCCCTGAAAATTAGGTAGTTGACCACCTG
>NZ_JASJFB010000252.1:0-1923 GCF_030065455.1 Microcystis sp. M53602_WE12
CCCTTATATAGAAAGGCATTTAGCGATTTTTGTCAATTGTTTTTTATCTAGAGCGAACTAATCAATTAAGTCTCTTGCCAGATAAGGATTTAGTCGATTTATGCCCCCCTATCGAACCATACCAAGTAACGAAGAACCTAAAATAAATTATTGAGCAAATATGAGGTGCGTTACGCTGTCGCTAACACACCCTACAAATTATCTATTACATGAGAAGATTAATAACAGAAGTCGCGGATCTAAATTTTCTCAGAATCAGATATAATCAAATTGGGTAAATAACCAAAATAATCTATGAATACGTTAGAACTTCGTGAACAAATCCAAAAATATGTTGAACAACTGTCACCAGAAAAATTACTCGTAGCAGTTGATTTTTTAGCATATTTGGCAACAAGAGAAGATGATGCTACTCAAGAGTTATTAGAGATTGTAGGATTTAAAGAAAATTTTGATCATGCTAGAGAAAATGTAAAACAAGGAAAGGTGATTACTGTTGACAAACTTAAACGACAATATTAATTATACTGTTGTTATTAGTATTGATGCAGGGGAGTTTTTTGAATCTGCTTCTGCTACTTTACAAAAAAAGTTAGATAGATGTTTTGAACGTTTAAAAATTAATCCTCGTAATCATCCTAATATAAAATCTCTCAAAGGTGAGTTAAGCTAAACGGCTTTTACTTCGGATCACCGATATAGACTCCAAAAGGGTTATAGCTGTTGGATCATGCAGGTTAAGCGCCGTTTAGCTTATCAGGTTATTATCGTTATCGAGTAGGTGACTATAGAGTTATTTATGAAATTAATGATGATTTAAAACTGGTAACGATAATTTTTATCGCCCATAGAAGTAAAGTTTATGAATAGCTGAAATAAAAATTAAGCAGCCAATTCTGTAGGGTGTGTTAATTAAATGCAACGTACCTTATAAATTCACCGTTAAATATCTTTGAAAAAAGCATTGTTTGCAAAAATACTTCATTTAAAACACTCAAGCTCTAATTACAGTAATTCTATATTGATTTTCCGTCACCACAACTTCAGTGGATAACCTCTCTTCCATTGGTAAGGCATTTTTCCGCCTATCAAAGATAAATAACCAACCAAAATCTAACCCTAAACGTGCTAAATAAAATTCTAATTGTTCAATTCCATCAGCTTGAGGATCGCGTTTTTTATCACGCCATACTTTTAATTCAATCCCTAAAATTACATCTTTATACTGCAAACATAAATCCATTCTATCGCTACCAATTGCATATTCCCTTTCTAAAACTCCCCCACCATTAACCACACGATGTAAAAAAGCCATTAATACTATATGTGGAGCGATTTCATGATAACCAGTGCTACCTAATAATGGTTCGACCTGTTGTCGCCAAAATTTGAGAAATGCTGTTAATAAAGCATCTATATTTAATTCACCTTCTGAATTTAACCAAGTGGGTGCAATCATCGGTAAAGAAGCCATTGGTGTCACTGTTAACACCCGGGGTAACACTTCCCGATAAATGGGATTAGCAATAGTTAAACCTCCATAGGGGTGCATTTTACATAATCCTAAATCAATGACAAATTGAATATCATCATTAGGTATATTCCCTAATTCTAAACCTGCTAACATCGGTTCAATAATGGCTTGAATTCTTGGTTCTCTTAATCTTTCCGCTAAACTATCTAAGTGAGTATCTTGACGTGCAATTAATATTTCTTTGGCTGTTAAAATGTGTTCCTTAGTAATAGTAATACTTCTATCTTTCGCCATTTTTTCTACAATTTCTTTAGCTAAAGCATTGACTAACCAAGGTTGTCCTTGAGTTAAATAAAATGCTGTTTCTATTGCTTCTGGTGTGAAAATTTGTCCAGTTGCTGCTGTATGTTGTTGATATAATTCACCCACTTCTGCAAGATTAAAATTTC
>NZ_JASJFB010000872.1:0-1262 GCF_030065455.1 Microcystis sp. M53602_WE12
GGGAGCATCTCACCTTTGCAATAAGTAGAAATGCTTAATGAGATCAATAAAAAAGTTAAAAAAGGCAACCATTTAGATAAGCACAGCGATGACGAAGGACTTGCGGTACATTACAAGATTGCCAACTTGCACCAGTAATTTTAAGACGATGAGCAATTTGTTTAATTTTTGATTCGACGGAGCCAGAGCCAATGGAAATCCCCTCTGCCTGCAAATAACCATAATTGACAATTCGATGTTTATGCTTGTTTAAATAAGTAATAAAATTCTCAACTTGCGGCTCTGACCATCCTTCACAACAAGAGATAGCGGCGTCCACGTCCCCCTTCCATAGAAAACATTTTACCTCCTCAATTCGCTGGAATGACCCGCCAACTTTATAGAGGTTTTCGATTAAATGATACCAATCCAATATTTCAATTCTTTCCTGTTTCTCTCCGATCTCACGAAATAAATTCCAGATACCATCATGTCCATCTCCTAAACAAATTAAAGGCTTGGCCAAAACTTGAGAATTAACCAAATCTAATAAAGCTGAGTTATCTTGAAAAAAAGCCGCTACCCCCAGTTGATGAAAACTCACTGCTTTATAATCACGCCAAATTAAGGCTTTTCCCTTGGCAGTTCTTAGTCGTACCTTACCGCCATCTAGGCTCATTTCTTCCACTTCCACTTCTGGGTTAGACGGTAATTCTTCAAAAGCATATCGATGTACGAGGCGTTGTTGGGTACTGTGAGAAACAGCAATCCCTGTCAATGATTTGATTTTCTGCGCCGATTTTTCGTAGGATTCATCGCCACTTAATAGCAAACAGTTCTTCTCTAACATTGGACTCATCTGAGTCCGAGACTTTATTTCTAATTTTTTCGCTTGTTTTTCTGTAATTGGTAATTCCCCCAAAATACTTTTCACTTTTCTCGTCCGACCGGCAGTTTCTTCTGTGCTTGTTTTGACAAAAAAATACCGATTTCTGGGTTAACATAATGAATCATTAAATCTCTGACTGTCTCCTCTATCTCTCCCAAGTTATTAAATTTCTTAATTTGGGATTGCTCATAGAGACATTGCCCTAACTCTTGACATAACTCTTTAATTCTTTTTTCATTTTCTGATAACATTGAATTATTCCTCCCATCGAGAGCTATTCTGAATTGTAAGTTATAACTATTATAATCTCATTTCTCTTTGTGATCAAGTTGAAGATTTTCTAGTTTTTGACTGCTATAAGTATTAATACTCATTGCATAAGTGAGATGCTCCC
>NZ_JASJFB010000761.1:0-7152 GCF_030065455.1 Microcystis sp. M53602_WE12
ATTTCTATGGAGCAGATATTAATGGTTCCTTAAGTATTGGAAGAAAGGTAGTCGGAGAGGCCGCCTTTAGCGGGAATCCGATAGAGAGGTTCGTAGTTAACCCAGTACGGGTCAAAGCGTACAAAGCTAATTCTAGATGCAATATTTGCGTACAGAATTAGTAACTATAGCACTAGGCTAATTTTATCGAACCCTTCTGTCATTTTTTGCCACAAAAGGGAGAGATGAGCCAATAAAAGCCCATCTCTCGGTAATTTATCCCTATACTTTAGTGACAGCCAAGAAGACTTTACTTGTTACCATTACCCTGCATGGCTAAAACCGCATCGCGCAGTTTATCCGGCACTTCTTGCAGGTGATCCTCATCCCACTGGAAGAAACCGACACCCATAGTCAAAGAACGCAATTCAACGATAAAATCGTGCATTTCCGCTTGGGGTAGATAGGCCGTTACCTGATCCCAACCTTTCCACTCCGCAGAAGCTTCAAAACCCTGAATTTGACCGCGTTTACCACTGATTAACTGTAAAACCTTGGCAGTGTATTCTGAGGGAGCGAGAACCGTCACCGATAGAATTGGTTCTAATAAGACCGGATGACATTTAGGCAGTCCTTCCGTCATCGCTAGACGGGCCGCTTGTTTAAAAGCTTGTTCGGAACTATCGACACTGTGATAGGAACCATCGGTGAGAGTAACATCAATATCCACCACGGGGAAACCCAACGGACCATGACCGAGATATTCCCGCACTCCCGTTTCTACCCCGGGGATATACTGTTTGGGGACGACACCACCGACAATGCTTTCATGGAAGTGGAAACCTTCCCCCCGGGCCAGGGGTTTAATATCCAGGTACACATCGCCAAAAGCACCGTGGCCGCCGGTTTGGTGTTTATAACGTCCGTGGGATTTGGTGCTGGTTTTGATTGTTTCCTTGTAGGGAACTTGGGGTAAATGGGTGGTCATCGGTAGATTATACTTGCGCGCTAGGCGATCGAGGGCCACTTGCAGATGAATTTCTCCCTGTCCCCAAAGAATCACTTCTTTAGTATCACCGTGTTGTTCCCAGTAGAGGGAAGGATCTTCTTCGATCAGTTTCGTCAAAGCTGAACTTAATTTCACTTCATCCTTGCGATTTACGGCGGCAATGGCCAAGGCAAAGACGGGTTTAAGCTGTAATCCTCTGGGAAGATCGGGTTTTTGACTGCCGCTGCTAACCACGTCTCCGGTGGCGATTCCCTCCAAACGACCGAGAGCGACAATTTCCCCCGCTTGCGCTTGCTGTAAGGGTTGTTGTTGTTGTCCCATGAGACGATAGATACCACCAATCCGCACACCGTTCAAGGCCATGCCATCGTTAAGGGTTCCCTGCCAGATTCGCCCTAGGGAGAGGCGACCGCCCTGGGGAGTAAAATAGGTTTTGAGGATTTGTACCACTGCATCCCCATCCGCACTGGGATCGAGACCGCGACGATTGGCGGTAATTGTCGGGGCCGGTGCTTCTTCCACTAAAGCGGTGAGGAGATGACGCACACCATAGTCCCGTTCCGCCATACCGAAGAACACGGGTACTATCTGATCGGCTCCCAGTTCTTGTTTTAAGTCTTGGAGAATTTCTTCCCGGGAGGGGTTAATATCTTCGAGGAGTTCTTCTAAAAGATGATCGTCAAATTCGGCGATCGTTTCTAGCATTTCTTGTCGAGCGATCTGTTCTTCTTCCTTGAGGTGGTCGGGTAAAGCTACAGGGTCGGCGGGACTGTTAGCATGGTAATGATAAGCCTGTTCGTTGATTAAATCGATAAATCCGATAATTTCGTTGTTCTGACGGATAGGATATTGCTGGGGAACGAGGGGACGACTAGAAACGGATTTGAGAGCTTGTAGGACTTCGTTAAAGTGACTATTACAGCGATCCATCTTATTGATGAAGATTAGATGCGGAATTTCCCAATCATCGAGGAATTTTAGCAAGGGAGCCAGGGTGAGAACTCGATCGACCACCGGTTCACAAACGATAATAGCAGCACCGGCCCCGACGAGGGCATTATAGGTTTCACTGGCAAATTCGATCGAACCGGGGCAATCGAGAAAGGTAAAATTTAGGTCTTGGTATTGACTATGGGCAACGGAAACTTCTACACTCATCTGTCGATCCCGCGCTTGCGTGGAACTATCACCAACGGTATTGCGATCGCTAATTTTACCTTTTCTGGTGATGGCTCCTGTGACGAAAAGTAAACTTTCCAGTAAGGAGGTTTTTCCACTGGAGTAGGGGCCGACAAGGGCCACATTACGGGTGTTTGCTCCGATACTTTGATTCATACAGATACCCCCAAGAATGATTTAGTGATTAGTTGCGGCGATTGGGCGATATTTACACTCGATCGCCCTAGGAAATATACTGTCATAGCACTGAAAATTACTCTCAGGACGTAGTTAGAAGTGAAAGGCCTGTCTTGCCATAATTTTGCCCAGTGCTACAGGTGTATTCTTTCCTACTCTTCACCCTAACTCAGTCTCAAGCATTACATCCCATTCTCGCAATCTCTTGTAAAGTCTCGCCTACTTTTAGTTAAGGAACTTGAATAAATGTTAACTAGGGTTTGCTAAATAAGTTTTTCGTGGGTGTGGGGTGTGGGGTGTGGGGTGTGGGGAAATGGGGAAATGGGGAGAATAAATAAAAATAATCTCCTGTCTCCTGAATCGGAGTCTCCTGAATCGGAGTCTCCTACCTCCAGGAAAAATTTTTTCAGCAAATGTTAACTAAGCTGTTGACTATCGAGAGTCTTTCTCCTCAACTGGATTTACAAAAACGAGAGGTTGCCTGATATAGTGAGAGGTCGGGATGATGTTTATCAAGCAATTTTTATGTTGAAAGCTGGAATCGTGGGACTGCCAAATGTGGGAAAATCCACCCTATTTAACGCTCTGGTGGCTAATGCTAAGGCGGAGGCCGCTAATTTCCCCTTTTGTACCATTGAACCGAATGTGGGTGTGGTATCCGTCCCCGATGAACGTCTGGAGGTTTTGGCTAAAATCTCTAATTCTGAGAAAATCGTGCCGACGCGGATTGAATTTGTCGATATCGCCGGATTAGTCAAGGGTGCTAGTCGGGGGGAAGGATTGGGTAATCAATTTTTGGCTAATATCCGGGAAGTGGACGCGATCGTTCATGTGGTGCGCTGTTTTGATAATGATGATATTATTCATGTTTCCGGTTCCGTGGATCCGGCCCGGGATATCGAGGTGATTAATCTAGAGTTAGCTCTAGCGGATTTGGGACAGGTGGAGAAGCGGGTGGAACGTTTACGCAAACAGGCGAAAAATAGCAAGGAAGCCGCCGAAGAATTGGCTATACTTGAAAAAATCCTAATTTGTCTTAATGACGGTATTTCGGCGCGAAAAGTGGATTTAAGCAAAGAGGAAGAAGAATTAATTAAAAATCTCGGTTTATTGAGTCGTAAACCGATTATTTATGCCGCTAATGTGAGCGAAGATGATCTGGCCACGGGTAATGATTGGGTAGAAAGTGTCCGTCAAATTGCCCAACAGGAACAGGCAAAAGTTGTGATCGTTTCTGCTCAAGTAGAATCGGAATTAGTGGAATTGTCGGAGGAAGAAAGAAAAGATTTTCTCGGTTCTTTAGGGGTAGAAGAAGGGGGATTAAAATCTTTAATTAAAGCTACCTACGAGTTATTAGGACTGCGTACCTATCTCACCACCGGACCCCAAGAAACCCGCGCATGGACGATTATTGCCGGTATGAAAGCACCCCAAGCAGCCGGAGTTATTCACTCGGATTTTGAACGGGGTTTTATTCGTGCGGAAACCGTGTCTTATCAGGATTTAGTTAATAGTGGCACGATGAGCGCAGCCAAAGAAAAAGGTTTAGTCAGAAGTGAAGGCAAGGAATATATTGTTCAAGAAGGTGATGTATTACTATTCCGTTTTAATGTTTAGCTAAAAATAAATCAGGTGAGCGCCGCCACCTGATCAAAAGGTTGAATTTGGCGTTGTCAATAGCTGTAGGGCTAATTCATGAATTAGCCCTACAATAGGCGTTATCAAATTGAAAGATGCTCCGAATTTCTGTCATCAACAATCTCTCAGCTTTTTTTACTCACTTTGGTTAACATTAAACTGAAAACTGAATTTTTTATCTCTTGACATCCTCTAATTTATATTCTATAATCAGGTGTAGTGGCAAGTTCTTGTTTAATCAAGATGGCGATGTTCTCTGTTCACTAAAAGACTGGTTTGGTAGGAATGCAGTCGAGGCTAAAAATAGTCTATCTATTCAACAACCCGCAAGGGGAAACGGTCAAATCAAACTGGAAAAATGAAAGAGCAAGGATTGTTATTTTCCGAAGATAGCCTGTTACCTGAAAAACTCCCGCAAATTCAGGAATTACGACCTTCTAACAATCTTTCCGCAGTTTTTGAAGAGTGCCATAATTATATTTACGCCAACGAAGGAATGCTCAAAGACAAGATTTTTCACGAGATGGTTAAACTAATCATCATCAAACTTCATGATGAAAAATCTGCCAAGCAATCTGTAAATTTTGGCGTTACAGCAAGTGAATATAAAGCCATCGTAGCAAATAAGTACGATGAATTTATGTCGCGTCTCAGTCAATTATTTACCTCAATCAAGAATCATTATCGGGGATTTTTCACCGATGACACATTCAAGTTAAAACCTTTGACTCTTGCTTATATTGTAGGCAGGTTACAGTACATTAATTTAACTAAAACATCTGGCGATATAAAAGGTGAAGCCTTTCAGACTTTTGTAAATAGACACCAGCGTGGAGATAGGGGAGAATTTTTTACCCCTCACCCAATTGTCCGCCTTGCGGTTGAAATGATAGACCCCAAACCAAACGAAAAAATTATCGACCCTGCTTGCGGAAGTGGTGGTTTTTTAATTCAAGCAATCAACCATGTTCGACAAAATAATCCAGAGTTCAATATAGCAAGTTTTGTGCAAGAAAGTATTACAGGAATTGAATTTAATCCTGATGTCGCCCTTTCGGGAATGATTC
The DNA here is from genome assembly GCF_030065455.1 of Microcystis sp. M53602_WE12. Taxonomy (NCBI): domain Bacteria; kingdom Bacillati; phylum Cyanobacteriota; class Cyanophyceae; order Chroococcales; family Microcystaceae; genus Microcystis; species Microcystis sp. M53602_WE12. The sequence continues at coordinate 5,050 of NZ_JASJFB010000761.1, forward strand.
GTTTAGTTTTTGAAGGTGGCACAGGTTCAGAAATTATCTGCACTAATGCGCTTATCGAAGATGAAAAATTAAATAATTCTTTTGATGTTATCTTGACCAATCCTCCTTTCGGAAATAAAGGAAAAGTAGAAGACCAGAAAATTCTTCAATCATATCTTCTTGCCCGGAAATGGCATAAATCAGCGTCCAATAGTTGGCAAGTTTCCCCAACCGTTTTAGCGGGTCAGTCGCCCGATATTTTATTTATTGAGAAATCTATAAAATTATTGCGGGCAGGTGGGCGCATGGCGATTATTCTGCCCGATGGTCTATTACAAAATATCTCTAATGGACCGATTCGGTATTGGTTGCGCTCCCAAACAAAAATATTAGGTGTTGTTTCCATACCGCCGGAAGCCTTTGTACCCTACGGCACTGGAATCAAGACATCACTTTTGGTAGTTCAAAAATTACCAGCAAACCATGATTCTTGTTTTATGGCACAAATCAAAAAAATAGGCTATGACGTTAAAGGACAAACAATATATAAGCGCAACGAGTCGGGAGTTATAGCCCGAACAAAATCAGGTTTGCCAATAGTTGACGATGATATAGATGATATTTCTCAATCTTTTAGGTCATTTATCAATGGCGAATTTGCACAAAACAGCGATTGTATTTATACAGTTAAGAATACCCTGCTCAATTCGAGACTGGATGCCGAACATTATTTACCCAATGACCAAAAATTATTAGAACATCTAAAATCTATTGGAGCGAAACCTTTAGGTGAAATTGCCGATATTTTGAGAGAGGCGGCTGATTTTCGTTTAGCCAGGGACAGTGAAATTAGATATATCGCTATTTCCGATGTTGATTATCGTACAATGCAAGTTGTTTCTCAACAAATAATCAAGGCACATGAGGCCCCATCTCGCGCAACTTATAGATTGTACAAAGGCGATATTATTACAGCAATTTCAGGAGCAAGTACGGGAACACCACGCCAAGCAACAGCCCTAATCACAGAAGATGAAGACGGAGCAATTTGCTCAAATGGATTTTCAGTATTAAGAAATATTCAGGGAGTCGAGCCTTTGTTTTTATTAGTATATATGCGAACAGACTTTTTTTTGCGTCAGATTAAAAGGTACATGACAGGTCATGCTATTCCTACTATTTTAGGGGATGATTTGTCTAAAGTTTTAGTGCCTATTCCACCCCAATCTGAACAGCAGAGAATAGCAAAAAGTATGGCTGAAATTCAAGCAATTAGAAAAGAAGCGTTAAAAGCAAGTGAGAATGTTGTTCACGAAATGAGTCTTCTACTTGGCCAATTTGAGTAAGGCAAAAAGCAGGTTAAGCTTAGAAAAAGTCTTAATACTAAATCCGGTTATTAAACACTGATTATCTATTACCACTTTTGCCTGTCCTGATATGTATAGTTATTTCAAATAAGAACGAGACACTAGGCGACACAATAAGTACGAATAATTTCATCAAGGGGTGTCCCCACAGGAGCATACATTCTTGCCCTCTTTAATGCACTAAAATCATGTTCGATATCATTTAAATCAGGAGAGTATTTTGGCAAAAACACGACCTGATGACCTGCTTCCTCTACCAGTTGTTTAATGACTGTCTTCCGATGAATTGGTGCATTATCCATAATTAATACTGATGTTATGGTTAGAGAGGGCAACAAATATAAAGATAACCACCCTTCAAAACCTTCGGCATTCAGGCTTCTCGTAAATATCATCGGTGCAATAAAGTCTTTTTTTCCCTTTCTTCTCCCAGCGACAAGGTTCTCTCTTTTTCCTCGTTTTCCTTGTCTATCTCCCAATACTTTCTTCCCTTTTTGTGCATCGGGCATAAAAACAGGTTTGAAATTCTTCAAACCCTGATTCATCAATAAATACAAGGCTTTTACTTCCATATATTTTAATCAATTCTCTCAGCACTCTGTAGTATTTCATTCTTTCTTCTCGGTTTCTTTCTTTATAACGAAGTTACTTCTTTTTTCTGGTAACTTTCATTTTTTTTTAGGCATAGCAAATGGCACTTGGTCTCACTCCAAACTTCTCGGCTCTGTCTCTTAATCTTGCCTCGGGATTTTCTTGG
>NZ_JASJFB010000395.1:0-8601 GCF_030065455.1 Microcystis sp. M53602_WE12
ACTCAAATATCAGTCTAGCACCGAACAAAATCCCCCCCCTAGTTCACCTCTATTCCCCTGTCCTAATTGTGGTTCTCACCCTACGATCAAGAATGGTTCTATTCATAATGGAAAACCCAAACGTCAAGGTAAAGAATGTGGTCAACCGTTGGTGATCAATCCCACTAATAAAACCGTCTCTGACGAAACCAAACAATTAATTGATCAACTCTTGCTCGAACGAATTTCCTTGCGAGGAATTGCGAGAGTAACAGGGGTAAGTTGGTCATGGTTACAAAATTATGTCAACAATAAACTGGCGGCTGTTCCCCGTCAAATAAAGGTTTCGGACAAACAAAAAGGTAAATTGTTTAGAGAATGTGATGAGATGTGGTCTTGGGTTTTTTCTAAGACGATAAAGGTTTATATTTGGCGGTTAATTGATAGAAAGACAAGGGAAATTATTGGTTGCTATTTAGGGTATGCTGAAAAAGTTTTTCCTGGGGACAGGGTGTGGGGTGTGGGGTGTGGGGTGTGGGGTGATGGGAGTTGGGAGTGCCGGAGTTGGGAGAATAAAGCTGCCTTTTGCATGAGTGCCTTTTGCCTTCAGAAGCTGATCACTGAAAAGACTCCCCCAACACCCATCTCACCCCGGGGAAAACCGCTATAGAATAGAGAAAAAAGAGAATTGCGAGGAAAAAACTCTGTCTTTTAACCCGATTGTCATTCCCCCTTCCCCGGAAAATCCCGCTCGCTATCTAGTGATCATGCTGCACGGTTGGGGTGCAGATGCCATGGATCTGGCCCCCCTTGCATCGATGCTGGATCTAGCTGATTGTCAATTTTTGTTTCCTAATGCTCCCTTCGATCATCCCCAAGTGCCGGGGGGACGCGCCTGGTATGCTTTAGAAACCTCCGATTATCAAGGTTTAGTCCCTAGTCGTCAACAGTTGCACGATTGGATTATTTCCCTAGAAGCAACTACCGGTATTCCCCTAGAGCGGACTTTTTTGACCGGTTTTTCCCAAGGGGGAGCGATGACGCTGGATGTGGGTTTATCTTTACCCTTGGCGGGATTGGGTTCCTTGAGTGGTTATCTGCACGGTGAACCCCATCCCCAAGGCCCACAAAATGTCTTAATTGTTCATGGTAAGCAGGATCCCGTCGTTCCTATCGCTGCTGCTCGTCAAGCCAGAGATTTACTGCTTGGTTTGGGGGTTAACGTCGAATATCACGAGTTAAATATGGGTCACGAAATCCCGATTCCGGCACTGACTATTTTACGCCAATTCCTCCGCAATCGTCTAGAAACTGCATGAATAATGCTCGTCAGCTGGCTTTGCTGATTTTACGGGATATCGATCGCTCCTCCGCCTATCCCGATCGCGCTCTTGATCGCCATTTGTCCGCTAGTTCCTTAAATTGTCTTGACAAAGCCTTGACAACGGAGATTGTTTATGGTATAATGCGCCGACAAAGAACTTTGGATGCGCTGCTCGATCGCTTGGGGAAAAAAACTGCGGCCCAGCAACCCCCGGATTTACGGCGAATTCTCCATATTGGTCTTTATCAACTGCGTTATCTATCCCAGATTCCCCCATCGGCGGCGGTGAATACGGCGGTAGAATTAACTAAAATCAGTCATTTAGGCAAATTAGCGGCGGTGGTTAACGGAATGCTGCGGCAATATCTCCGTTTAACTGCTAATGGCGACGATCCTTTACTTTTACCGGAAAATACCGCTTCTAGATTGGGTATTCTCCACAGTTTCCCCGATTGGTTGGTGCAATTGTGGTTAGATCGCTTTAGTGTTACGGAAACGGAACAACTGTGTCAATGGTTTAATCGCTCTCCTGACCTCGATATTCGGATTAATCCCCTGAAAACTAGCCTAGAAGCCCTAGAAAATGAGTTAGAATCAGCCAATATAACTTTTAATTATCTTAAGTTACCTCTAGCTTGCCGTTTAACCTCTGGTTTAGGCAATATTGAGCGTTTAGAGGGATTTCGAGCCGGAAATTACACCCTACAGGATATTAGCGCCCAATTAGTCACTTATCTACTCGATCCCCAGCCCGGAGAGACAATTATCGACGCTTGTGCGGCACCGGGGGGAAAAACCACTCATATTGCCGAATTAATGGGCGATCGGGGTAGAATATTAGCCTGTGATCAAACGGCATCCCGTTTACGACAGTTAGAAGCCAATATTAAAAGATTAGACTTAAAAGCGATCGAAATACATCTAGGGGATAGTCGCGATCGTCCCCAGTGGCACGGCATCGCCGATCGTGTACTAATCGATGCTCCCTGTTCAGGATTGGGAACCCTGCACAAGCGTCCTGATATACGTTGGCGACAAACACCGGAAAATTTACCTGTACTAGCCAAACGACAGGGGGAACTTTTAGCCTCGGCTGCCACTTGGGTAAAACCGAAGGGAATCTTAGTTTATGCCACCTGTACTCTCGATCCGTTAGAAAATGAAAGAGTGATCGAGCAGTTTTTAGCCGCTCATCCCGATTGGAAAATGGCCACTCCTGACTCTAATTCATGCTTCTCAGAATACTATACAGAAACGGGAGCGATCGAAGTGTTACCCCATCGGCATAATCAAGACGGTTTTTTTATGGCTAAGTTAGTCAAGGAAGTGTGGGATGAAAAATAAACAATTACTGAAAATTCTCATCGGTGTTGCTTGGATTGATGGTGTCATTCAACCATCAGAAAGAAATTATTTACGACAGGTAGCTGTGAGGGAAAAACTTGATGATGATCCGGAGATAAAACCACTATTATCGGAACTAAAACCAGTTAAAACCAGTGAATGTTATCGATGGTTAGAGTCCTATTTAGGCGATAATCCTAGTCCAGAAATCTATCAAGATCTACTAACATCGATTAGCACTTTAATCTATAGCGATGACGACGTGGATATACAGGAAGCGAAATTATTAACCAAAGTGCAGAGTTTCGATCCGACTCATGATAGCCATCGATCGATGTTAGATAAATTAGTCACGGGAATTCAGAAATTGTACCACAGGGCAATTACTGGAAGTAATTAGGGTTGGCTGAATAAATCTAAAAACCTTGTTGGGTAAGACTTTTAGACTTTTTGTCAATCAAAAAGTACCATATCTGGGAGTGATGGGGGGGAAAATTCTGGGACTTTTTCCCTGAAAATTAGGTAGTTGACCCCCTCAAAATCGGTAAAACCCTACACCCCACACCCCACACCCCACACCCTACCCCCACGAAAAACTTTTTGCCGCAAACCCTAATTAGTGATGAGCAGGTCAAAAATTTCCCCGATAAAAACTGATAGCTGATCCCTAGATTTTAGGTAATAACTGTGGGTTGTTCCCGTCCGGTAGATTGACGAATTTGACCGATTTCTTCGGCTAAATCAATTAAGGGTTGTAGGGCCTTTTGGGTGTCGATATCGTGTTTACTCGCGTCCGGTTCATAACTTTCTAGATAAACCCGGAGAGTTGCTCCTTTAGTTCCCGTACCCGATAGACGATAAATAATCCGAGAACCATCGGTAAAACCAATGCGAATACCTTGATTTTTACTCACACTACCATCCACGGGATCCGTATAGCTAAAATCATCGGCATATTCCACTTCATAGTTACCAAATTGTTTACCCTTAAGGTCTAAAACCAACTTCTGGAGACGTGCCATCATCTCTTTTGCCGGTTCTAATGCGACTTCTTCATAATCATGACGAGAATAGAAATTACGACCGAATTCTTGCCAATGACTGCGAACAATTTCCTCTACCGATTCCCCTTTAACTGCCAAAATATTTAACCAGAAAAGAACCGCCCATAAACCATCTTTTTCGCGAATATGATTGGAACCCGTGCCGAAACTTTCCTCCCCGCAAAGGGTTGCTTTCCCCGCATCTAACAAATTACCGAAGAATTTCCAACCGGTGGGAGTTTCATAACAGTCAATTCCCAGTTTAGCCGCTACTCGATCGGCCGCCGCACTGGTGGGCATCGATCGCGCTACTCCCGTGATACCATTTTGATAGCCCGGTACTAGATGAGCGTTGGCTGTTAGTACCGCCAAACTATCACTGGGGGTAACAAAAAAATTCTGACCGAGGATCATATTGCGATCGCCATCTCCATCGGAAGCAGCCCCAAAATCCGGGGCCTCTTGACCAAAGAGAATTTCTACCAGATCATGGGCATAGACTAGGTTAGGATCGGGATGACCACCACCAAAATCCTCTAGGGGAATACCATTTAATACTGTACCTTTGGGCGCGCCTAAACGCTGTTCAAATAGAGCATAAGCGTAGGGACCGGTTACCGCATGGAGAGAATCCATGCACATTTTAAACTTACCAGAAGTGAGTAGGGTCTGAATGCGATCGAAATCAAAAATCTTTTCCATCATTTTGACATAGGGAGTGACCGCATCGATCACTTCCACATCCATAGTTCCCAGTTTAAAGGAACTGGGGCGATCGAGATTAATATCGGCCCCTGAGAGGATTTTATAACTGCTAATCACCTTAGTCTCGGCATAAATTGCATCGGTGATATTTTCCGGGGCCGGTCCGCCGTTAGTAATGTTGTACTTAATGCCAAAATCCCCCTCTGGACCGCCGGGGTTATGACTAGCGGAGAGAACAATACCGCCAAAAGCGTTATTTTCACGAATTAACCCAGAAATAGCGGGAGTGGAGACAATACCATCGGTTCCCACGAGTATTCTACCGATACCGTTAGCGGCGGCGATTTTCAGGATAGTTTGAATAGCTTGACGGTTATAATAACGACCATCTCCACCGACAACTAGGGTTTGACCCTCGATACCGTCTAAAGTATTGAAGATAGCTTGAATAAAATTTTCCAGATAATGGGGTTGTTGAAAAACGGGAACGGATTTTCGCAATCCAGAAGTCCCCGGTTTCTGGTCACTAAAGGGTTTTGTGGCAACGGTTTCAATCGTCATAGTCTTTTCTTGATAGGCCGACGCAATTCTCAACTTAAGTATATAGCAGTAGGTTGACAGCCAAGAAATCAGCTAGGAAAGACAACAGCTGGGGAGTCCCCTGTCATACTAAATCTTGTTTAAAAAGTCTAGGAGAGTGGGGAGACCACTTCGTGCGCGTTGCGGGGGGAGATAGGGGAGTGGGGAGATAGGGAAGTGGGGGGAAGGGAGCAGGGAGAAAAAAGCTGACTCCTGTCTCGGAGTCTCCTGTCTCCTGTCTCCTGTCTCCTGTCTCCTGACTCCTGACCCCACCAACAAACTTTTTGCCGCAAACCCTAGCCATAAATTGCTTAATCGGCCCCTTCAATCGGTGCAAATCCCTGACGTTGAATATTCTCGCTGATGTGACGAGGTTCGAGGAATTGCAGCAGATAATCGGGACCCCCAGCCTTGGAACCTACCCCCGACATCTTGAAACCCCCGAAGGGTTGACGGGAGACAATCGCGCCGGTGATTCCCCGGTTAATATAGAGGTTTCCCACTTCAAATTCCTGCATAGCTCGGTTAATATGGGCAGGAGTGCGAGAATATAAGCCGCCGGTTAAAGCATAGTCGGTTCCGTTAGCTACAGCTAAAGCTTCCTCGAAATTGCTCACTTTGATAATCGCCACCACTGGACCAAAAATTTCCTCCATCGCTATTACCGCATCAGGGGGAACATTCTTAAAGACGGTGGGACTGACGAAATAACCCACTTCTGGAATTGGCATTTCTAGGGCTAATTCAGCCTCTTTTTTACCAGTTTCGATGTATTCCCGAATTCTTGCTTGAGCTTTCTCGTCGATAACCGGTCCTACTTCCGTACTCGGTAAATCCGTCGGCCCGATATTGAGGGACTTGGTAGCCTCGACAAAGCGATCAACAAAGCTATCATAGACGCTTTCCAGAACAATTATCCGCGAACAGGCCGAACATTTCTGGCCGGTGTAGCCAAAAGCGGACTTAACCGCACCGACAACGGCCTGATCTAAATCGGCACTCTCATCGACAATTAGGGCATTTTTGCCGCCCATTTCGGCGATAACTCGTTTTAGGTGTTTTTGACCCTTTTGCACGATGGAGGCATCTGTATAGATGCGACAGCCCACTTCTCGTGAACCGGTGAAGGCGATTAGGTGAACATCGGGATGGCTAACTAAATGCGCCCCCACTTGCGAACCTTTACCCGGGATATATTGGAAGACTCCGGCAGGAATACCCGCTTCTAGGAGAATCTCGGCAAATTTCGCCGTAATCACCGAAGAAGTCTCGGCAGGTTTCAATAGCGTGCAGTTACCGGCTACTAAAGCCGCTACTGTCATCCCCACCGCAATGGCTAGGGGGAAATTCCAGGGAGAAATCACTAAAGCAATACCCCGGGGTTGGTAGGAATAACGATTATTCTCACCTGCTACGTCGAAATTATGCCCTAAATCCAGTCTTTCCATCTCGGAGGCGTAATAACGGCAAAAATCGATCGCTTCTGACACTTCCGGATCCGCCTGTTGGATAACTTTGCCCACTTCCAAACAAATCCAGGCCGATAACTCGTGTCGTCGCGCTTCCATCAAATCTGCCGCTTTTCGCAGTATTTCGGCTCTTTTAGCCACTGGAGTGCGTTTCCAAGCGGGAAAAGCCTGTTTCGCCGCTATGATCGCTTTTTCTGCCTGTTCCACCTCAATTAAGCCCACTTTACCCACTATTTCCTGCGGGTTACAGGGATTAACGGAATTAATTTGAACATTGGTGGTGACGTATTCGCCGTTAATTAGGGGTAAATAGGTTTTACCGAGGGAATTTTTGACAAAAGTAAGGGCTTGACTCGCTTTATTTCGTAATTGCTCGTTAGCATAATCTGTATCGGGGGCATTAGGAAAACCGGCGATAATCGGGTTATCCTTGCCTAAAACCCGGGGGGCTGCGATTAAATCTTCCACGGGACGATCCTCCAAATTTTGCCTTAGGAAAGAACTATTAGCGGTATTTTCTAATAAACGGCGGATTAGGTAGGCCATACCGGGTAAGAGTTGTCCGTAGGGGGAATAAACCCGCACCCGATGACCCCGCTTCACTAACGCTTTGGCTAATTGGTCGCCCATGCCGTACAATACCTGCATTTCAAAGCGACGACGGGGAATTTCTAAACTTTCTGCGATCGCACAAGCCAAGGCTTGCGATCGCACGTTATGACTACCGATGGCGGCGTATAAATATTGATGATTTTCCAATAATAACCGCGTCATCCGTTCATAATTGGCATCTGTGGCCGATTTTTCGTTATATACCGGCTGTGGCCAATGATTTTGCCGAGATTTAATCGTTTCCTGATCCCAGTAAGCGCCTTTGACTAGCCGGACAGTCAGGGGATAACCGCGCTTTTTGGCCCAATTAATTAAATCTTGTAAATCTTGGGCAGAATCTCTTAAATATGCCTGTAGGGTGATGCCAATATCGGTACGACTGCGAAATTCTTCTTCTAGGAGTAATTCTTTCAGGATAGCCAGGGTGAGGTTTTTATAAACGTACTGTTCCATATCAAAATGGACTGCCACCCCTAACTCCTGAGCGCGTCGCAACAGTAGGCGAATGCGATCGCAAACTTTCTCCTTACTACCAATCGGATCCATGGGATCAAACTGAGAATAAAAGGCAGTTAGCTTGACAGAAACCTGCACTTGTGGTAGTAAGTCGCCGTCCGCTTCATCAATTTGGCTAACTTTATTCCATTTGGTTGCTTCTTGAGCCAAATGGGTCATTAAATCCAGATAACTTTGTAGATAAACTTGGGTTTCCGCTTCAGTAATTACCGCTTCACCGAGGAGATCTATGGTAAAAGCCATTTTTTCCTTCCGCAGACGGGTGACAGTGCGAGTAATTTGCCCTAGGTCTTCCCCGGCGATATACTTACGAGCTAAGGTTTCTACGGATTTACTGATCAGACTGGCGGCCGTTTGAGCGGGTAAGGAGTTAGGATCACTAAAGTTGAGGATACTTTTCAGCGCACTGGGCAGTTCTACGGAAGCATCACCGAGGTATTGTTGGAGATGATTAGCGATCTCGGCATTACTGCGTAAAGCGGGTAAACAGTCAATAAAACGGAATAATTGTACTCGTAAATTGGGGTTAGACATTGCCCAATCGAGTAATTTATCATCCCAACGCATTTGATCCTGTAAAGCAGACCAAAGACCTTTTTTTTCCCGAGTTTCGGCTAAAAGTTGTCTAGCGATCTCTTGGGTTTTAGTTTCGTAGTTTTGAGTTGAGTCGATTTGGATAACCACGGTGATTCAAGTAAAAAAATTATCAACGGGATTCAGCTTTCAGCAAGCTACCGTCAGCCTTCAGCCTAAAATTCAGTTTTTGAGCTTTTTCAGCTGATTGCCGCTTTTAATGGGTCTTTTCTCTGGTTTATATTCTTACCGAAGGACTAATCAAAGCTAATAGCTGATCGCTTTTGCTGAACACTCTATTGTACTCGATCAAGCGGGGAAGTGGGGGTGTGGGGTGTGGGGTGTGGGGAAGTGGGAAGTGGGGAAGTGGGGAAGTGGGGAAGTGGGGTGTAGGGTGTGGGGTGTGGGGTGTAGGGTGTGGGGTGTAGGGTGTGGGGTGTAGGGTGTGGGGTGTGGG
>NZ_JASJFB010000344.1:0-10657 GCF_030065455.1 Microcystis sp. M53602_WE12
AACTTGACTTCCACAAGGCGGTTTTCAGGAAACAAAAAGTCGCAATAACCGATACACTTATCAGTTATCAGTTATCAGTGGGGTGTGGGGTGTGGGGAAGTGGGGAAGTGGGGTGTGGGGTGTGGGGTGTGGGGTGTGGGGTGTGGGGAAGTGGGGAGAATAAATAAAATAATCTCCTGACTCCTGACTCCCGAATACTGACTCCTGACTCCCGAATACTGACTCCTGACTCCTGACTCCCGAATACTGACTCCTGACTCCCGAATACTGATAACTGATTACAAAGGGAAAAAGAGAAGGGAAAACAGCCCCTTCTCCGTCGTATCTAGACAAAAATTGTTCTAGTTGCCAATATGGACCGGTTGTGCTTGCAGAGATTCGACTAAACCGCGCACGGCTGCCACCATGGCCACTTCATTATCCAATTGATTGATCGCCGAACCAACACCGATACCGGCCGCTCCAGCAGCGATCGCCATAGGAGCGGTGACAATGGATAAACCGGAAGCGCAGAGGACGGGAACCTTCACCGCATGGGAAATAGCGTGGGCTGCCGCTAGAGTCGGGGCGGCTTTTTCAATCAGTCCCAAAATACCGGCGTGACGGGGTTGACTGCTAGTGCCGCCTTCGGTTTGAATAATGTCAGCACCCTGACTAACTAAAGCTTCCGCTAGTCTCACCTGTTCATCGAGGGGCAGCAGATGGGGAACTGTCACAGACAGGGTAATTTCGGGCAGTAAGTCGCGAGTTTGACGGGTTAGGGCTAAAACTTCCGCCGCCTCAAAAATGCGTCCTTGGGCATAAAAACTATCGAAATTACCGATCTCAATTAAATCGGCTCCCGCGTCCACTGCCATCACCAACAATTCTGGCTCGACGGCCGATACACACACGGGTAAATTTGTCAAGGCTTTTACCGTCCGAATTAGGTCAGCATTAGCGGCAATATCGACAAAAGTTGCTCCTCCGGCTGTAGCGGCTTTAACTACTGAGAGAACCTGCGAGCGATCGAAATTATTTAACCCACTAATCACTTTCAGGGCATGACGACGGGCGAAGGCTTGCTGTAAGGTAAAATTGATCATTAATCTACACCTATCTGGAATTCTCAAAAAACATTTTCCCACCTTCTCGCCGATCAGAGGGTGGGATTTGAGAATTCTTAGGGAAATTTTCTTTAATTTAGGTGTTGATTCTCTTGGTTTTTGCGCTTGAGGTTTTGCAGTTGTTGCAGCAGTACCTCGATTTCCGCTTCTAGATGCAGGTATTTCACCTGTTGGTCAGCTTGGTAGGTGGTGCGAATCTGTTTCATGGCGGAGGATTCCTTAGTTAGTACAGTTGTCATAGCGGTATCTATAGAGTGCTGATTATGTTTAATTGTTTCAATTTGTATATACTACCTTAACAATGTCTTAAAGAAAACCTTTTTATGGTAGTTTCTCAACTGGCACAGGATGAAAGAGGGAAAAAATTCTTGCAACCAAGGGGATCGGAGTGCGATATACTCAGTCGCGAACGATATTGGCAAGCATGACCATGGTAGCGGTAGCAATTTTAGCAGCGGGTAAGGGAACCCGAATGAAGTCCAGCCTTCCGAAAGTTTTACATCCCCTCGGCAGTCGCTCGCTAGTGGAACGGGTGCTTAATGTCAGCGAATCCTTACATCCCCAGCGAAAACTGGTGATTATCGGTTATCAAGGGCAACAGGTGCGAAATACTCTACAGCATCTCGATGATATCGAATTTGTTGAACAAAAGGAACAGTTAGGCACTGGCCATGCTATTCAGCAGTTAATCCCCCATTTAGAGGACTTTCAGGGGGATTTGTTGGTCTTAAATGGCGATGTTCCCCTGTTGCGTCCCGAAACCTTGCAAAATCTTCTCCAGATTCATCAAGACCATGGTAACGCTGCCACCCTCTTAACTGCTAACCTCCCAAACCCGAAAGGTTACGGTCGAGTTTTTTGTGATGGCAATAATCTCGTTAAGCAGATTGTGGAAGAAAGAGACTGTACCGATGCCCAACGACAAAACCACCGGATTAATGGAGGTATATACTGCTTTAATTGGTCAAAATTAGCGGCTATACTGCCTAATTTAACCCCCAATAACGATCAAGGTGAATATTACCTCACGGATGTGGTCAATTTTCTCGATCCCGTCATGGCCGTGGATGTGGAGGACTTTTTAGAAATTACCGGCATTAACGATCGCAAACAATTGGCCGCCGCCTATGATATCCTGCAAACTAGAGTCAAAGATGATTGGATGGCCGCTGGAGTCACCATAATTGACCCCGATAGTGTCACCATTGAGGATACTGTCACCCTCAGTGCCGATGTGATTATCGAACCCCAAACCCATCTGCGCGGTGAGACGATAATCGCTTCTGGTTGTCGTATAGGTCCTGGGAGTTTAATCGAAAATAGTCGGATAGGCAGCGATGTAACCGTCTTATTTTCGGTGATTTCTGATAGTCAGGTGGATTCTGGTTGTCGCATCGGTCCCTACGCTCATTTGCGCGGAGAAGCGAAAATTGGGGCTAATTGTCGAGTCGGTAATTTTGTTGAAATTAAAAAAAGTAGCATCGGCAATAAAACCAATATTGCCCATTTATCCTATCTGGGAGATGCCACTTTAGGGGAAAAAGTTAACGTTGGCGCGGGAACAATTACTGCTAATTACGATGGCGTGAAAAAACATCAAACTATGATCGGCAGTGGCACAAAAACTGGGGCAAATAGTGTTTTAGTGGCTCCTTTAAAATTAGGAAAAAATGTCACCGTGGCTGCCGGTTCAACTATCACTAAAAATGTCCCCGATAACGCTTTAGTTATTGCTCGCGAAAGTCAGCGTGTGATCGAAAATTGGGCAGATCAGTTTCAGTAGGTTAATTCCGGGATTTAAGGCAAGAAAACTGTTGCTAAATTCCGAGATTAGAGTCAAGATAAACGGGGAGGGAAAGAAAGAGGGGTTGAGTACCATTCAACCCGCGTTGCTGATTTGAGATATGAATCTTCTTTTGTGGGATTTTTAAAACCTAGACCCAAACTAACTTTTGGATGGGTGCAAGATTGTCATTCATACCTTGATTCAGCAACGCCCTTTTTTTTGCTTCCTCTCAGATTAACCCCTGTCAGTTCGCCGTAACAGACAAGGCAGTCAGTGATTTTTGTCTGTTGCAATTTATTTTAATTTTCCAAAGTCTTAATTGTAACCACCTGCGGCGGTGTAGAATCAGGTGGATAAATAACATCTAATTGTACTTTTAGTTGAGTTCCTGGTTTTAAATCTAGTTTTAATAAAGGATCTAAAACCTGCCCTGTTCTATGCCATAAATGTACATAACGGGTTTGTTGTTTACCTTGATCATCGCTATATTTTAAACGCACTGTACCACGGAAAAAGGGAAAGTCTAATGATGGTTTTCTAAATTTAATTCCTTTTTCAGATAGTCTATCTTCTTTTAATGGAGTTTCTAAAGTGATGCTAACTGTCTGATTTTTATTAGTGTTATTAGTTAAAGGTATGTTGAGTTGATATTCTACCCCATAGTTACCATGTGCTTCGTAAGCAGTATCAGGATACCGCACTAGCATTTTTGCGGTTTGGCTTTGTTCTGTTCCTAACCTTCCACCCCGTAAGTTTGCTATGGGATAAGAAATAATTTTACCTGGTTCGGGAATAGTCAGGGTTTGGGTTTTGGTGTTGTCTGTGAGGTTTGCTTTCCATGTTGCACCTTCGGATATACCTGCGACTCTGCTGTAAATTAATTGACCTCCTTTTGCATCTGGGGGTGTGGGGGTTTTATCTCTTGGTCCTGCAAAGTTACCGTTATTTAATAAGTCTTGCCATTCTTTTAATGGGGGTGCGCGCTCGCTACCATCAGCATTTTTTTTCGCAAACATGGCTAAACTCGCTGCATAAATTTTACCACTGCTATTTAATCGGAAAAAACTGGATCTCCCATTGACAGGTTTTTCTAAATTTCTGACTGGGATAGGATGGTTTAATAACATTTGACTTCCCCCAGCAGCAATGACTATTCTTGCTGGAAATTCTTTTTGACGTACTCCCCGCAAAACATCCGCTACTGCTCTTGCACCTGGTCCAGAAAATGCTTTACCATCGTTATTTTCTATGTAGGGTTGCAAGGTGACAAACGGTGCTTCTGTCATTAAATAACTCGCACCTTGTAAAAGGTTAATAGTGATAGGTTTTTTACTGGGATTATGTAAAATTACTCCTATATATAAGGTTTGTAAATCCTTGGGATTGTGGGTATAATGATGAGCAAATAAATCAAATCTGCCTTGAATGGGAAAGTTTAAATGTGCGGCTGGAACTTTTTTGTTATTAGGTGTAAAAGTAGAAAGTAGAATACCTTCATTTTTGATCCACTCTGGACTGTTGCTATTAAAAACAGGTATTTTATCTAAACTACCAGGTAAAGGGCGCACTTCTCCAGTTTGTACAATTTCTTGGGGTGCTGGTTTTGCAGGTGTTTGGGCGTTTACTTGATTTTTCTGATGATAGCTATTGAAAGTTGTACAGCCAATAGTTTGAGTAATCGCTAATCCCGATATGATGATGAATACAGGTTTGAGGATGTGGTTTTTTGCTTGCAAAGTTCCCATAATTTTATTTTTCCAGTAAGTTTGCCATTTGCCAGTTTGCCGTTTGCCGTTTGCCGTTTGCCAGTTTACCAGTAAGTTTTCCAGAATGTTATGAACTGGATACAATGTATGGAAGGTTAATTTCTGATTTTCTGTAATGTGTGTAAATTGAAAGCAACTCAGTCATTTCGACTCAAGAGTTCGATAAATGGATATACTCATTGAATCTACTAATGACTTAAACGGCGCAACAGATCTAGGTTTTCCGCTCCATACCCCAGACGAATCCCACTGGCATCTTCATTAAATGTAATATCGAGTACCCAATGGAGACTATTTTCAATACTCCAATGTCTGCGAATCACCTCGGCGTGTTTTTGGGCATCTGCTGCTAAACTACTGATGAAGAGGCGAATTTCTGTAGTAGTTTTATTCCACAATTAGCGGACACTGCGAACTATGACTACTGCAGCTCTAACCAGTAATTTAGATAGGTCAATGGCTTATCAGTTCACTGATTACTGTTTACTGTTTACTGTTTACTGTTTACTGATGGTGTCTAAGGATTAAATTTGCGCGATGAAGCATGAAATGCTATAAAAATCTCAGTCCTCCCTATAGAAAAGAGTATAAACTTTATGGCACGCACCGAGTCCACAATGTTAGATCTGGGGACAAAAGCCCCCAGTTTTGCCTTACCCGATGTGGTTTCGGGTGAAACTATCTCTCTGGACAGCTTTGCGGCTAAAACCGCTCTGTTAGTCATCTTCCTCTGTGAACATTGTCCCTTTGTTAAACACATTCAAGAAGAACTTACCCGTCTAGGTCGCGATTATGCTAACACCAATCTGGGCATCCTCGCAATTAGTTCTAATGACGTGGAGAAATATCCCGATGATTCGCCCGAAAATTTGAAAAAAATGGCGATAACCCTTGACTTTAAATTCAATTTATGCTATGACGAAAGCCAAGAAGTGGCGAAAGCTTACACGGCAGCCTGTACTCCCGATTTTTTCCTCTTTGATAGTCAGCGGATTCTAGTCTATCGCGGTCAATTGGATGATAGTCGTCCTAGTAATGGAATACCGGTGACAGGCAAAGATCTCCGCACCGCTATTGACAAGGTTTTAGCCGGTCAACCGGCGCCGACGGACCAAAAACCCAGTTTAGGCTGTAATATCAAATGGAAACCGGGTAATGAGCCACCCTATTACGGTTAATTAACGAAGGGTGTAGGGTGTAGGGTGTGGGGTGTGGGGAAGTGGGGAAGTGGGGAAATGGGGAAATGGGGAAGCTGTCTCATCACCCTATCGCTCCAAAACCCTATCACCCTATCTCCTGAATACTGACTCCTGACGACCGACTCCTAACCCCACCAACAAACTTTTTCAGCAAGCCCTACTTATGAGACTATTTCAATAGCGTAACCGATTGCTGTGCTAATAGGGCAGTACCATAGGCCGCTTGCTCCTGTTTAGATAAAAGCACAGGAACCCCTAAATGACGCTGACGAATTATTCTCCAAGTCGAATTTTTTGCCCCACCACCGGCACTATAAACTCGCTCTAATTTATTGGCTCCCAATTCCTGTAAACGCTGATAACCTAAAGCTTCAATGCGGGCAATACTTTCTAGTAAACCATGCAAAAATTCTCGAGGATTATCGGGGCGAGGAGTCAGTTTTGCGGGTAAAAAAGGATCATTAATGGGAAAGCGCTCGCCCGCTTTTAGTAGAGGATAATAATCTAAATTACTTTCTTTTTGTCCATCTATTGCTAAACTATAATTTCTCAATTCTTGATCAGAAAAAAACTTCTTTAACACTGCTCCTCCCGTATTGGATGCCCCACCAGTTAACCACAAATTTCCTAAACGATGACTATAGATGCCATAGTTACTATCATCAACTTTCTGGCTACTTAATAATTTTAAGACTAAAGTTGAACCTAAAGATGTCACTGCATCCCCTAAAGAATTAGCACCACTGGCTAAAAATGCCGCTATGCTGTCGGTGGTTCCCGTATAAATTAAACAATCTTTCGGGATAGCAAAACGAGTCACTAAATCCGGTTTAATAGTATCGATCGCTGTACCCGGGGCAAAAATTTGCGGTAATAAATTAAACATCGGTAAATTCTCTAACCAATCGGGATAACAGAGATTTTCAAGATCATAACCTAACTTTAAGGCATTGTGATAATCACTAATTCCCAGTTTACCGTGCAGGAGAAATGCTAACCAATCCGCTTGCGAGAGAAAATAACGCGCTTGCGAAAAAATTTCTTGTTCACTCCACCAAAGTAATTTAGCTAAACTGGAGGTAGCACTAATCACGGGATGGTGAGGGGGTGCTATAGCTTTAATTGCTTCTAAAAAGGCAATTCCTCGCCCGTCATTGTATAATATTGCCTCAGAAAGAGGATTACCCCAATTATCACATAATAACACCGTCGAGGAAGTACCATTAATCGCGATCGATTTAAGTTCTGAACGCACCGAATCCCCTAGATTATCCAATAAATAAAATAGGGCCTTTTGCCAATCCTGAAAATTGGCATCGGTGAAAGGATAATGAACCTCAGCGACGATATTTTTGCTAGAATCAATAGCAATCGCTCGCGCTCCCGATGTGCCAAAATCAATACCTAAAGATAAACCCATAGATGTCTTCACAACCCCCTCATTCTGGCTACCATTGGGATGGTATCACTCCCCGATTCTTTGAAGGTTGGTACTTCCGAGTCATGATTCCGCAATTAGCCGACGGATTCGCCTTTATGTATTCTATTCAAGACCCAAGGGGCGGTCAAGTCAATAGCGGCGGATCAGTGCAAATTTTAGCCATAGAATCTAATTATCTTTGTCGCACTTTTCCCGATACGGATAAATTTTGGGCAAGTCGTCAGGAATTAGCCATTATCCATTGGGGAAAAACTAACTTAAAAATCCGTCCCCGTCTGCTTTCCCCGTCGGCTTTTTTTGAGTCTGTTCGAGAAGGTTATCAAGCAACGGCACACCAGCAGCAAGGACGAATTTATGATCCTGTCACTGGAGAAATCTGTCAATGGGATTATTGCGTTGAAACTAGGTACACTTGGGGAGATAACAAGCGTTTACCCCAAGCAACAGCAGGAATATTATCTTATTTACCGATTTTTGACCCAGGTTGGCAGATTTTAACTGCTCATGGTTTAGCAACAGGAATGATTACCTATCGGGGAAAAAATTACCAATTTGAGAATGTACCTTTTTATAGCGAGAAAAATTGGGGTTATTCTTTCCCCGAAAAGTGGTTTTGGATTAATTGTAATGCTTTCCCTGAAAATCCCGATTTAACCTTAACCGCAGTGGGTTCTACCCGGAAAGTTCTCCACTGGACGGAATCGGTGGGAATTATCGGTATTCACTGCCAAAATCGCTTTTATAAGTTTGATATCTGGAATTCTCAACTAACTTGGACAGTGCAACCCTGGGGATACTGGGAAATGAGGGCAACCAACGAGGATTATACCATTGTCTTAATCGGGATCAGTGATCATCCTCCCGATCGCGTGCGTGTACCCACAGAAAAAGGTCTCTGTTTTGCTTGTCAAGATACCCTCAAAGGTAAATTGTCGATAAAATTGGCTGATAGTCGTGGTAAAACCATTATAAATGCTTCTAGTGGTCTAGCTGGTCTCGAAATTGGCGGTATTTGGCCATCAGCATGGATAAAACGGTGAGTTAAATCACCATTGCGACGGGAGAATATCACTCTATTCTTGATTGATCGGTATTAACATAGAATCAGTTTTTGATCGCTAAAAAATTGGGCTCTTCGGTAATTGTTATGCAATGGACGGGGGTTATAAGGGATAGAAACCTTATATAGAAAGGCATTTAGCGATTTTTGTCAATTATTTTTGATCTAGAGCGAACTAATCAATTAAGTCTCTTACCAGATAAGGATTTAGTCGATTTATGACCCCCTATCGAACCATACCAAGTAACGAAGAACCAAAAATTGCTTCATGAACCAACCTTCTCTCAATTTTGTTGAGAAATTAGTGATAGCAGAAGTGCAGGAACAGTTAAGGAATTTACCGGCTTCTTTTCGCAAATATCGCTCGGAGATTAAAATTGATCGAGTCATGAATAATGCTATTCAAATTCTGCCGCGCAGTTTCAAAACTTTGGAGAAAAAATATCACGACTATCACACCCGAAGATTAAGAATAACTTCAGCCACTCAGCAGCAAGAGCGATCGGTACGAAGATCAGGAGCAAGAGCAAAAATTTGTTTTTAGCTGACATGGGGGAGTTCCTCTTGAGCGTCTTGGGGTAGTTGAGGAGGCGAACTCGGTTGAGGCTGAGATGTCCAGTCGATTTTCTTGCCAGCGGTCTCGCGTTGCGAGCGCGTTGCGAGCGCTCCTAAGCTCCGACCGATCTCTGCCCCCGCTGCACCGGCGACTAATTTGCCGATCGCCCCTCCGACCAAAGCACTTCCTGTTTCCCCGACAAAACTACTCCCTGTCTTGATCGTCCAATCTTTCACGTCTGTCTGTTCGGGCGAGGCTTCCTGAGACGGCTTTCCTTGCTGCTCGACTTGTTGATTTAAGGCAACTGCCGTATCTTCTCCTAACTGTCCCCCCAAAACCCCTCCAGCCAGAGCGCCTACCATGCCGCCCGCAGGCCCAGCGATTACCGTACCCAGAATTGCGCCCCCCGCAGTCCCCAGGGTTTCACCGAGCTTCTCGCCGCTTTTCTTGCTGAGGTGTTCTGCGATCTCGATCGGATTTGCTCCCGCCTGAGCCTTGTCCGGCTCGGGGCGGAAAATTTCGTGGGTGACATCATAGCCTAACTTTGCTCCGGTGGTGCTGCCAGCAAAAGCGCCCACTTGAGCGCCCAAAACCGCCCCCCCCGGTCCAAGCGCCGAGCCGATCGCCCCGCCGATCATTCCACCGGCCACTTGTCCCGCCGACATCCCTAGAAAAGCACCACCCACGGCCGCTGGATGCACTGCTTGGCTGATCTGGCCAGCGATTTGCCCAGTAGCTGAGACGACGGACTCTGCGGTTGCCGTTGCCGTTTGCAGGGCGGTTTGCCCGACTTGATTGGCTTGTTCAGCCAAGGGTTTGACCGCCGACCCAGCCGTTTCCAGGAGAGCTTGGCCTGCATCTTGGGTGACTTTGAGGAGGGGGTTAGCGGCTTCGAGAACGGAGTCGCTTGCTGCTTGCCATTGCTGGGCGGCTGCTTCGCCTGCGGTTTTTGCCGCCTTCGCTATCTGGTTCGCCACTTCGCCAGCAGCTGCTAGGAAATCGGCGGGATTTTGAGTAACTTGTTCCCCTGCTGAGGCTGATGAATCTGGATTGGCCATTACCTCTATCCTCCTGAGATTACCCCGGAGCTACCGGGTTGGGTCATTATTCGGCAATTTCCACTTCTGTGGGTGCCTCGGGCTTGGCTGAACTCTTGGCAGTCCTAATTTCTGCCTCGGCTTCTGCTACCAGATCATTCCAGGACTCACTGGCTTCAGCCACAGTTTCTTGCACCTTCTCAAACGTTTCTAGTCCCCATTTAATGCCACTTTTGGTGAGGTCGCGGCCGGAGTCTGCTAGAGACTTTCCTACCTCTGGATTACCCAAAGCACCAATGAGAGGGGCGAGAGCCAGGGCTGCCGCCCCAACGCCCAGCGCCGCCACTGGCTCGATGCCTAACAACAAAGCTTCTAAATCCATAATCACTAATTTACTATCTCTATAGTTACTAATTCTGTACGCAAATATTGCATCTAGAATTAGCTTTGTACGCTTTGACCCGTACTGGGTTAACTACGAACCTCTCTATCGGATTCCCGCTAAAGGCGGCCTCTCCGACTACCTTTCTTCCAATATTTAAGGAACCATTAATATCTGCTCCATAGAAATAACCCGACGAGCTTCTGAATAGTCCTCTTTTAATTCTCTTGCCTAAATAGCTTTTTTGCTTTTGAATAGACTCTAAGTCCAAGAAACTACATTTAGAGGTATAGCTTTCATTAGTTGTTTTGACCTCTATTCCTA
>NZ_JASJFB010000773.1:0-5744 GCF_030065455.1 Microcystis sp. M53602_WE12
CCCACACCCTACACCCCACACCCTACACCCCACACCCCACACCCTACACCCCACACCCTACACCCTACACCCTACACCCCACACCCTACACCCCACACCCTACACCCCACACCCCACTTCCCCAACCCGATTTCCCCAAGGTAACAAAACCAGATATTCTACTAAATAGTCGCCTATCACACCAGCCTGATCTCGTGGTCGTCCAATGCAGTTTGCCAAGATATTAATCGCCAATCGCGGGGAAATCGCCTTAAGAATCCTTCATAGTTGCGAAGAATTGGGCATTAGAACCGTTGCCGTCCACTCTACCATCGATCGCCATGCCCTTCATGTTCAATTGGCCGATGAGAGTGTTTGTATTGGTCCGCCTCCGAGCAGCAAAAGTTACTTAAATATCCCTAATATCATCTCGGCTGCCCTAACACGCAACGCCACGGCCATCCATCCCGGTTACGGTTTTTTGGCAGAAAACGCCCGCTTTGCCGAAATTTGTGCCGATCATCAGTTAACTTTTATCGGTCCGTCCCCCAGCGCTATCCTGGCTATGGGTGATAAATCCACCGCTAAAAAAACCATGCAAAAAGCGGGAGTTCCCACTATCCCCGGCAGTGGTGGTTTAATTACCTCGGAAGCGGAAGCAAAACGTATCGCTGATGACATCGGTTATCCTGTCCTGATTAAAGCCACTGCTGGCGGTGGAGGGCGTGGGATGCGTCTTGTCAAGAGTGCAGATGAACTAGGTGATATGTTAAAAGCCGCCCAAGGCGAAGCAGAAGCGGCTTTTGGCAATTCGGGAGTATATCTAGAAAAATTTATCGAATGTCCCCGACATATCGAGTTTCAGATTTTGGCCGATAGTCACGGTAACGTAATCCATTTAGGAGAAAGAGACTGTTCGATTCAGCGACGACACCAAAAACTGCTAGAAGAGGCACCTAGCCCCTTCTTAACGCCCCATTTACGCTCAAAAATGGGTAATGCCGCCGTTAAAGCCGCTAAATCGATTAATTACGTCGGGGTGGGAACCGTGGAATTTTTAGTCGATAAACACGGTAATTTTTACTTCATGGAAATGAACACCCGTATTCAGGTGGAACACCCGGTCACGGAGATGATCACGGGGATGGACCTGATCCGAGAACAAATTCTGGTGGCACAGGGCGAAAAACTGCAAATTAAGCAAGATCAGGTGATATTTAGAGGGCATTCGATCGAGTGTCGCATTAATGCCGAGGATCCCGATCACAATTTTCGTCCTCACCCCGGCAAAATTAGCGGTTATCTGCCCCCCGGTGGTCCTGGTGTCCGCATGGATTCCCACGTTTACACCGATTACGAAATCCCCCCCTATTACGATTCCCTAATTGGTAAGTTAATTGTCTGGGGAGAAAATCGCGACATAGCCATTAAACGCATGAAACGCGCCCTCCGGGAATGTGCGATCACGGGAGTACCGACAACTATTGATTTCCATCGTAAAATATTGGAAACTCCCGCCTTTTTAGCTGGAGATGTTTACACTAATTTCATCCAGGAACATCTCTTGCCCTAGCGCGTTACCATAAATTTTAGACGAGAGTAGGTTGGGGATAATAATGACAGTAAGTGGGTGGGTGGAATTAAATATAAGATGAACGTAGGTTGGGTTGAAGCATGAAACCCAACCCCCGCTCATGTTACGCTACCGCTAACCCATCCTACAAATAATTGTGCCTCCCTACTAGGGCGTTACCATGAATTTTAGACGAGAGTAGGTTGGGGATAATAATGACAGTAGAAGTTAAATTTAACTCGTTTCAACTCAGCGATGAACAGTTCTTTCAACTTTGTCAGGATAACCGAGATTTGCGCTTGGAACGCAACCCAAAAGGAGATTTAATTATTATGCCACCGACTGGAGGAGAAACCAGCAATTCTAACGCTGGAATCACTGCCCAATTATGGTTATGGAATAACCTAAATAAATTAGGTGTGGTTTTTGATTCTTCTGGAGGATTTAAACTACCTAACGGGGCCGATCGCTCTCCCGATGCTGCTTGGATACCTTTAGAAAAATGGCAAGCTTTAACCCCACAACAAAAGGAAAGATTTTTACCTCTATCTCCCGATTTTATCATTGAATTAATGTCTCCTAGTGATAGCCTAGAAACCGCTAGGAAAAAAATGCAGGAATATTTAGATAATGGGACTCGTTTAGGTTGGTTAATCAATAGAAAAACGAGAGAAGTAGAAATTTATCGTCAAGGACAGGCAGTAGAAATTTTAACTAATCCAGAGAGTTTATCGGGGGAAAGTATTCTGCCAGAATTTAGTTTAAATCTTACTTTGATTTGGTAAATCAGAGGTAGTGATTGCCGTTTAACGCTTTGCTTTGTTGGGCATTGTCTTCATCGATAAAATACCGAACTTGAGTTTTAAGGAAGATAGTCAGAATCAAGGATTTCTGCAAGGGTGAAGGGTGATTCAATCGGGAATAAATCAGCAGAGAGAAGATACTTTCTTACAGTATCTTCTCTGGCTGCTTGGTAACAATCTATCCAGATTTCAGGAATCAATCTTCTCAGACTTGGACTCTCTTTTAATAAGCGTTGAACTTGTCGGCGTTGTTCAACAATTGTGCTGCGCCATCCTTGAGCATTTGCTTCCTTTTCAGTTAGCCAGTAAGTCAATTTAAGCAAATGTTCGGCAATGACGGTTAAGCGACTTTCTAGTTCTCGTTTTTCACTCCTTCCCATCGTTTCAATTTCTTCGATCAAATTTTCCAGGTCTAATTTTTCAAAACGATGTTCTTTGAGTAAATTAGCGGTTTCTTGTAACCATCGGTAGAAATCTTCTTGATAAAGACTTTTACCTGAGGAGACTAAAGACTTTTCGATGCTCATTTGATGATGACCTAGAAAAAAGAATTCTTAGATAATTTAGAAGCGAATCCCCGATCTCAAAAAGATTGGCAGAATATCGCAGGATGACCCCTTAAAACATCAGAGCTTTAAATTTAAGCTAAAATTGGGTAAAACATCTTCACCCGATAAATCAGTGGGATTTTCTAATATTTCTACCTCTTTTCCTTGACGATAAATTTCAACTTGCCGATTCTGGGGATCGATTAACCAGCCTAACCTTGCGCCATTTTCCCTATATTCGAGCAGTTTTTTCTGTAATTTGTCAAGACTATCGGATTCAGAGCGCAATTCCACCACAAAATCGGGACAGAGGGGAATAAATCCCTTTTTCTGCTTAGGGGTTAAAGATTCCCAGCGTTCTCGACTCACCCAAGATAGATCAGGAGAACGAATCGCCCCATTTGGTAGTATAAATCCGGTGGAAGAGTCAAACCCGACTCCTAAAGCTTCGTTTTCTTCGCACCAGCGACCCAGTTGAGTCGTTAAGCTAAAATTACGCTGTCCTGATTCGCCACCTGTCGGGGGATTCACGATTAATTCTCCTTGGGCTGTACGTTCTAATTTTAAGTCACGGTTGACCGCAGCAAGGGCTTCAAACTGTTCAAGGGTGATAGAGAGAGCGATCGCGCTAGGAATTTCTAAGGAGAGGGTTTCGGGTGAGGTGGTAACTGCTAACATAGTCTTTTGATCCGGTGCAACTTATACTAAGTAGGTGGGTGTTAAAAATTGTCAGATACCCCCCTTATCAAGGGGGGCAAGGTAGGGTTGATTCATGAATCAACCCTACCCTGAATCAACCCTACCCTGAATCAACCCTACCCTGAATCAACCCTAGGGGCAGGGGGGATCAAAGACAAATCTATCTTCAATTTAATTGAAACCACTTACTATTAAAGATTATTTGTCAAGTTTCTGCACAGAATTCTTTAGCTTGCGCTGAACAAATTCCCGATTTTTTGGGGAAACTTCCACCTCGATCGGGCGGTTTCACTAAATAACAGGTTACAATAGCCAATAATTAACTAAATTTACCTAAAAACTATCGATCGTGTTCTACGCTATTGATTTCGGAACCAGTAATACCGTCATTACTCGTTGGAATGGGGCGACAAATAGGGCCGAAACCGTGAAATTATCGGAGTTATCCCAACAAATAGCCGACAATCCCCCCCTAATTCCCAGTTTACTCTATATTAAATCAGCCAATCCCCTGCAAGTAATTGCCGGTCAAGCGGTACGGGATCGGGGTTTAGATAGCGATCAAGATCCGCGTTTTTTTCGTCGCTTTAAACGAGGTATCGGGGCAAAAATTCAAGGATTTTTACCGGAATTAGAGGAAACTGTCCTCAGTTTCGAGGGGGTTGGCCAATGGTTTCTCGATAGCATCATCGACAACTTAAAAAACACCACCCCGGAAACCCCCCAATCTCTAGTTTTAACCGTTCCCGTCGATAGTTTTGAAAGTTACCGCAATTGGTTAAGCAATGTTTGTCAGGGATGGGAAATCGAACAAATTCGCCTAATTGATGAACCCACGGCCGCCGCTTTGGGTTATGGAACCACGGGTGATCAGGTGATTTTAGTGGTAGATTTTGGCGGTGGCACCCTCGATCTTTCTTTGGTACAATTAGATTTAGATAATCCTCAAAAAAATCAAGGTTTTATTCTCAAGTGGGGAGAAAAACTTTTAGGCAATAATTCCGCCCAAAAAACTAAACTAGCGAGAGTTTTAGCCAAGGCGGGGACAAATTTAGGGGGGTCAGATATCGACGATTGGATTGTCGATTATTTTGCCCAAAAGCAATCTTTAGCGAAAACTTCCCTGACTACTCGTCTAGCAGAAAGATTAAAAATTAAACTTTCTTCCCAATTAACCGCCGAGGAGGTATATTTTGATGAGGAAAATTTCGAGAGTTATGAGTTAAGCTTAGATCGAGAACAATTGACCGATATTCTCCGACAACAAAACTTTTTTAATCAATTAGATGATTTAATGACGGGAGTTTTGCAACAGGGAAGACGCAATGGAATTGAAGTTAGCGACATCGATGCGGTGTTATTAGTTGGGGGAACTGTACAAATTCCGGCGGTAAAAGATTGGGTGCGACAGTATTTTGATAGTAGTAAAATTAAAGAGGATCGACCCTTTGAAGCGATCGCTTTGGGAGCGTTACAATTAGCCCAAGGTTATCAAGTCAAGGATTTTCTCTATCATAGCTACGGCATTCGTTACTGGAATCGTCGCAAAAATGCCCACGCTTGGCATCCAATTATTAACTCTGGACAACCCTATCCCATGGAAAAACCCGTGGAATTAGTCCTAGGTGCTTCCGTGGACAATCAACCTAGCATTGAATTAATTATCGGCGAATTAGGGACGGAAAGGGGGGCAATGGAGGTCTATTTTGATGGTGATAAATTAATTACTCGTTCCCTCGGTAATGGAGAAACTAGCGTTCAACCCTTAAATGATCGCGAGGGGGCCCGATCAATCGCTAAACTCGATCCTTTAGGTTTTCGGGGTAAAGATCGCATTAAAGTGCAGTTCTGGATTGATGATCAGTGTTTCCTGCGGATTAATGTGGAAGATTTACTCAGTCAAGAATTGTTACTAAACAATCAAATTGTCACCAAATTAAGCTAGGGTTTACGGCAAAAAGTTGCTCGTGGGGGCAGGGTGTGGGGTGTAGGGTGTGGGGTGTGGGGTGTGGGGTGTGGGGTTTTACCGATTTTGAGGTAGTCAGTTACCTAATTTTCAGGGAAAAATTACCTGAATTTTCCCCCCGCTTACTCCCATATCTGGTACTTTTTGATTGCCAAAAAGTCTAAATTTTAGATTTA
>NZ_JASJFB010000813.1:0-17545 GCF_030065455.1 Microcystis sp. M53602_WE12
TATAGCAATTCTCTGACTTATGAGGTACAGTAGCAACAGTGAGTAAACCAATTGCGAATATCTTTTTGAGTAACTTCTAACATAGCCAATTCAATCCCTTCTATTAAGTCTTTGTAAGTTCTCGCCTTCAGTTTTCTTAACGTCGCTTTCACTTTTGACCAAAAGTTTTCAATAGGAGAGAATTCGGGAGAATAAGGAGGTAAATAGATGAGTCTAGCTTTTTCTTGTTCGATTATTTCTCTGACCATTTCTCCGAGATGAATCTTGGCGTTATCCATGATCAGACAGTCTCCTTCTTTAATTTTTGGCAGCACTTCCTTGAGAATAAATCCTTCAAATGTTACCGCATCCACTGCACCGTATATGTTGACTGATGCGACAACTTTTTCTAAGCTTATAGCACTAATTATTGAAATATTTCTCCCTCTTTTTTGTGGTTTTCTTCCCCGAGCTCTTCGGCCAATTAAGGCTCTAGCATAGAGTCTCAAAAGGGCTAAATTTACCCCCGATTCATCGATGAAAATTAGTTTTGATGCCTCAATTTCCCGAACTTCTGACCAGTATTCCACTCTTTTTTGCTGTACCCTGTCACTTTCTTTTTCCGCCGCGTGTAGTGTTTTTTTTTGAAACTGTAATTGAGTTTTTGCGTAAGCCGCCCCAGGGTGGCTCTACTGACTTTCACCTGTGTCTTTTCATACAGTAAGTCCGATAATTCTTCGAGAGTTGCATCATTGTTAGCTTCGATGATTTCTATTAAAATTATCAGTTGTTCACTATTTAACTTGGTTGGCGGACTTCCCCCTTGCGGACGAGGACGGATATCTCCTGTTTCTTTATGTTGCTTCAATAACTTCTGAATAAAGCTTTTAGCCACGTCAAATCTCTGGGCTAGTCCTCGAATGGAAATTTTTTCTTTCTTCCAGACATCGATAATTTTTTGGCGAAAATCTACGGAATAGGGTCTCATAGGAAGCTGGTAAGTTCTATTATTTGTCTATTTGCTTTCCATTGTACCTCATAGCTCCAAGAATTGCTATATTGATAATTAAACCATCTTGCATATCTTCTGAGTAGAGAATAGTTGCATCGCCTAAAACTGCACTAGCAACAATCAGGCTATCCCAAAATGAAATTAAATAGCGATCTCGTAATTTCACGGCATACTCAAGGGTTTCGAGGGAGACAGGTAAGATTTCACACCCTTGGGTAAATTCTTCAAGTAGATTTTGAATCTGTAAATTATTAAACCCTGCTTTGCGGATTAAATTTGAGCAAACCTCATTGACAACTTGTGTACTAATCATCAAGTTTTCTTGATTCGTAATATTTGTCGCTATTTGTTGCTTAGGGATGGCATTAGGATCGCTACAATTAACAATGAAGCGATACAGCCAAATATTAGAATCAATAAAGAAGGGTTGAGATTCACCAGCGTTCATTGGCTTCTTCTCTGGTAAGAGGATGGAAATCTTCAATTTTAATCGGATTTGCTGTTAACTGGGCGATTATACCCGTTTCTGACCATTTTTGGGAAGTAAGCTGGGAAATTGAATTCGATTCTATAATGAGTTTAACGCACTGTCCTTCATTGAGTTGGAGATTACCAAGAGGACGTAAAACGCCATTTTCAAAGACGGCTTCACAGGTTTGTTGCGGCATAACTCAATCCTTAATTCTAAATTACTCTTATTTTAACCGATGAATCAACAACGCACCCAATCCCGTCTAAACTATGATTTTTTTGATTGTTTGATTGACTATTATTTTTTTCGGCTATCGTCCCTGCGATAGAATTCTGATAATCTCCCCATTCAATCCCCTGCCCCGACCAATGTTTAGGCCATGCTAGAATGGTGATAAAAGCATAGAATCCTATGTAGTTTAATTAGTTGAGAATGAATCAGAGAAAGTTATGTTCACAGATATCAATATTGGCACTTTCATAAAAAGCGATCCCAAAATTCATGGAGGTTGTCCTATTATCGCGGGAACTGCTGTTACTGTACGAAGAATAGTGATCTGGTATAAGTTAGGATATAGTCCTGAAGAAATTGCCGATGAAATCCCTCATCTTTCTTTGGCACAAGTTTATGCCGCTCTAACTTACTATCATACTAACAAAGAAACAATAGAAGCAGAAATTATAGCCGAAGCCGCCGAAGCAGATCGCCTTGAAGCATTACATTATTCTTCTTCTTATGAGTAGAATTAGCTTATATATGGATGAGGATTCTACAGCGTTCAAAATGATTTAGATAATCCGGCTTGTTTCAAAACTGCATTGGCAGTATGGCGTGATTTAATAGTATTATCAACTACAAATCTTCTTTCTGTCAGAGGACTATACCAAATTTCATGATCTCCTTTACCTTGACGTTCAAAATAACATCCAGCTGCTGAGAGCAGTTTTTTTAATGCAGGTGTTAAAGAAGTAGCCATCTAAACAGCGCACTCAATTGATTCTTGACGATGACTAATTAGTTCAAAAGTTATCGGTGCTTGAGGTTCAAGAGTAATTAGATGATTGAGTTGTAATAATTCTGGAATCATCTGTCGTAATTTAGCTGTTAAAGCTTCGATGGTATCAGCTTCGGTGACTAATCCCGGAATATCTTCACTCTCTGCTACCCAAACTTGCGCCTCTCGATCCCAAAATGCTTCTACTTGGTACGGTTTTTGATTCATGATGATTTAGTTCAAGTGAGTAGAATTAGCTTATCTATCAATCAAGATTATACAGTGCGATCGCCTTTCTGACAATCTTACCACCAATCCCCAACTCTTGATGATTGCCGATGAATCGCTTATAACTGAATTAACCGCCACCATCCGCCACGCCATGAATGAACCCCAAAAACATCGACAATCTATTCGTTTAAAAGGCTATGATTATAGACTTAATGGAGCTTATTATATCACAATTTGTTCTTATCAGAAGCAGTATCTATTTGGTGAAATTGTTGAAGGAAATATGGAGCAGAATTTACTTGGTGATACTATTGAAGCGGTATGGTATAGACTACCTCTAAATTTTAAATTTATTGAACTAGATGCTTTTATTGTCATGCCCAATCATATTCATGGAATTATAGTAATACAAAATTATGATCTGGAAAAGACCGAATACGATTCTCAATATACTCACGGTACAATGCCGGAATCTTTGGGGGCTATTGTGCAGAATTTCAAATCAATTTCTAGTCGTAAAATTAATCGTTTATGTGGCGATCACATGAAAGTTTGGCAGCGCAATTATTATGAACATATCATTCGCAATGAAGATTCTTATCAAAAAATCCGGCAATACATTCTTGATAATCCGCGAAATTGGGAACAAGACGAGAACAATCTGAATAAATTCAAACCAATGTAGGGGCAAATAACCTGTGGGGACAAATAACCTGCGGGGACGAATAACCTGTAGGGGCGAAGCATTCGGGCAATAACATATCGCTGAAACCATAAATTTCTTATCCGAATGCTTCGCCCCTACCCCGGGCAATAAACTAATAACCTTCGCCTATTATCCCTGTGATACAATTATGATAATCTCCTCATTAAATCCCTGTACGGGCGAAGCATTCGTGCATAATCTATCACTAACCTTAGCCTATCATCCCTGTGATACAATTCTGATAATCTCCCCATTAAATCCCTGTACGGGCGAAGCATTCGTGCATAATCTATCACTGAAACCCTAGATTTTCTATCCGAATGCTTCGCCCCTACCCCAGACAATAACCTTAGCCTATCATCCCTGTGATAGAATTACGATAATCTCCCCATTCAATCCCTGTACGGGCGAAGCATTCGTGCATAATCTATCACTGAAACCCTAAATTTTCTATCCGAATGCTTCGCCCCTACCCATCAATTCCCCATCTGCCACGCCATGAATGAACAACGCACCCAAGCCTCCCTAAACCCGCAAGACTATCTCAATTTCTTGATGGAAACATTACAAAAAATCTCTGAAAATCCTAATCCTCAAGTTATTTATCCCTTCTGGGCGCAGAATCTTGATAAGTTAGATTATAATTTAGCGCAAATCCTAGACAGTTGGGCGAGAGAGACATTAACGAAAGTTAATTCAAAACAAGCTTATTCTATCGCTGCGGTTATTTTCTATTTCAGTGAATCAATCCAACAATTTCCCCTCGGTGACATCGCTGTCAACCAAGAAATTGCCATCACGGGTTATGAAATAGCCTTAACTATCTTCACTTTTGACGCATTTCCCCAGCAATGGGCAATGACACAGAATAGTCTCGCTGGTGCTTACAGTGACAGAATCAAAGGGGATAAAGCTGAGAATTTAGAAAAGGCGATTACCGCTTACCAGGAAGCCTTGAAAGTGTTGACTTTTGACGCATTTCCCCAGCAATGGGCAATGATACAGAATAATCTCGCTAGTGCTTACCTTGACAGAATCAGAGGGCAGAAAGCTGACAATTTAGAAATAGCGATCGCCGCTTGCCAGGAAGCCTTGAAAGTTTATACTTTTGACGCATTTCCCCAGCAATGGGCAAATACACAGAATAATCTGGCTATTGCTTACCTTTTCAGAATCAGAGGGGAGAGAGCCGACAATTTAGAAAGGGCGATCACTGCTTGCCATGAAGCCTTGAAAGTGTTAACTTTTGAGGCATTTCCCCAAGATTGGGCAATGACACAGAATGATCTCGCTGCTGCTTACGTTGATAGAATCAGAGGGGAGAGAGCCGAGAATTTAGAAAGGGCGATCACTGCTTGCCAGGAAGCCTTGAAAGTGTTAACTTTTGAGGCATTTCCCCAAAATTGGGCAATGACACAGAATAATCTCGCTGCTGCTTACGGTAATAGAATCAGAGGGGAGAAAGCTAAGAATTTAGAAAGGGCAATCGTCGCTTTAAATGAAGCCTTGAAAGTGAGGACTTTTGACGCATTTCCCCAAGATTGGGCAATGATACAGAATAATCTCGCTAGTGCTTACCTTGACAGAATCAGAGGGCAGAAAGCTGACAATTTAGAAATAGCGATCGCCGCTTACAATGAAGCTTTGAAAGTGAGAACTTTTGAGGCATTTCCCCAAGATTGGGCAATGACACAGAATAATCTCGCTAATGCTTACCTTGACAGAATCAAAGGGGATAAAGCTGAGAATTTAGAAAAGGCGATCGCCGCTTACCAAGAAGCTTTGAAAGTGAGAACTTTTGACGCTTTTCCCCAAAATTGGGCAAATACACAGAATAATCTCGCATTAGCTTACAGTGACAGAATCAGAGGGGATAAAGCTGACAATTTAGAAATGGCGATCACATCCTATCAGAATGCTTTAACAATCCGCACAAAAGAAGCTGATCCCCTTAATTGTTTACAAACCGCTCGTAATTTAGCTATTCTTCACTACAGCGAAGAGCAATGGCAACCTGCCACAGAAGCCTATAATACTGCCATTGAAGCGGTAGAAAATGCCCGCTTAGAAGCATTAAACCCCCAAAGTCGCCAAGAGGTTTTATCTAATGCTATTGGTGTTTTTCATCGCATTGTACAGGCGCATCTTAACCTCAATCAGCCTGAGAAGGCATTGGAATATATCGAACGCAGTAAAGGGCGTAATCTGGTGGAATTAATCACCCAGAAAAACCTACACCCCCAAGGCGTTAGTCAAGAAATTATCGCCCAATTAAATGAATTAAAGCAAAGAGTGGTTAATGAACAAATTCGTTTACAACATCAAAGTATTAACCAGAATTTAATGGGTCGTGATAACTTAACTCCTTACGTTCAAGATCACAGTTATCTGAAAGAATATCAACAAGACTTAGATAATTTTATTGCAAGAGAAATTAAAGATCCTCTCTTTAGCCTCACTCAAAAAGTTGAGCCGATCCCATTTACAGAAATTCAGGAATTAACTGATGCTGAAACTTGTCTGCTGCAATGGTACATTACAGGGGAGAAAATACTCGCTTTTGTCGTGTCTGCTGATGGAGAGGTTAAAGTTTGGCAATCTTCCGAAGATGATATAAAGCAATTCTTTGATACC
Organism: Microcystis sp. M53602_WE12; assembly: GCF_030065455.1. Taxonomy (NCBI): domain Bacteria; kingdom Bacillati; phylum Cyanobacteriota; class Cyanophyceae; order Chroococcales; family Microcystaceae; genus Microcystis; species Microcystis sp. M53602_WE12. The sequence continues at coordinate 6,029 of NZ_JASJFB010000813.1, forward strand.
TTCAGTAATTATCGACAGCTTTACTACTCCAAAAATGGCAAGCAAGAATGGAGAAATCAACTATCTAACCTCTTACAGACTTTTGCTGATATTCTGCATATTAATGATATTCTTGCCCTCATTCCCGATACTTGTCAACGCTTAATTATTATTCCCCATGTGTATCTGCATATTCTCCCTATTCACGTCTTACCTGTTGATCCCCCCCAACCCCCCTTAAAAAGGGGTGAGTCGGCAACGGGGGGATCAGAATTACAAGATTTATTTCCGAAGGGTGTACAATATGCCCCCAGTTGTCAAATCTTGCAAAAAATCACCCAAATTTTTCACCATTCAGACTTTAATAAACTGTTCGCTATTCAAAACCCCACTAAAGACTTATCTTACACTGACTTAGAAGTTAATATCCTCTCAACTTTCTTTACTGAACCTCAAGTTATCGCCCAAGATAACGCCACTAAAAACGCTGTTCTTCCCCATCTCAAATCCTCAGATAACCACTGTTATCACTTCTCCTGTCATGGAAGCTTTAACCCAGCTAATCCCCTTGAATCCGCCTTATTATTAGCCAATAAAGAACCCCTAACATTAGGCGAAATCTTTGAACTGCGCTTGAATAAATGCCGCCTTATCACCCTTTCCGCTTGCGAAACTGGCATGATTGATATAAACTCTATCAGTGATGAATATATCGGTTTACCCAGTGGTTTTCTGTTTGCGGGAAGTCCCAGCGTTGTCAGTAGTTTATGGACAGTTAATGATTTATCAACCTCCTTCTTAATGATTAAATTATATGAGATTTTATTTGATGAGAATCAGCAAGTTTCTGTACCAGTTGCTTTAAAACAAGCTCAAAACTGGTTACAGAATTTAACTATTGAGGAATTGGACAAATTTCTAGAGCAATATCAGCCACAAATGGACAAACATCTTGCCTTATTGCAACCAGAACAGCGTCCACTATATAAAGAATCATTGAAACAAATAAAACAGCGCAAACCACATCCTTTTATAAGTCCTTATTACTGGGCAGGTTTTATCGCTACAGGGATTTAAGTTTCAAGATTAGCACAAACCTTTTTCATACCCAACTTAAAAGCACAAATACCGATAGCTGTTGCCACACCGGGAGGAATACCAGCACCCATAGAAATTGGTTCTATTGCTGGTGCAATCATTCCAGATTCCAAAGCTTCTCTAACTTCCTCTTGACAGATAAATTGGCGGCATTTTTTCAGTAAATCACCGATAGATCTATCTGGTTCTGTACCAGTTTCTCGCATTAGCAGTAAGGGTATAGCATACTTGAGATAACCGTCGCACTCATCAATCGCATCCAAAGCAGCAATCGCACTTAGATTATCTACCAATTCAGCGCGAAACTGGGCAATTTCTTCAGGAGTAACTTTAGTTGATTCAATATTCATAGGTTGTTCTTATTTAGGGTTTGCTGAAAAAGTAGGGGCGAAGCATTCGGGCAATAACCTATCGCTGAAACCTTAGATTTCCTATCCGAATGCTTCGCCCCTACAGGATGGGATCGCTGATGAAGAGGCAAGGTTTTGAACCACGATTCTCGCAAAACAGGTGCAAGGTTTTGCGAGAAAGGCCCTAAAGTCCTTACCTCGCCTACATTTCATATTTATTCAGCAAACCCTATTTACAGACAATGCTAATTGTATATTTTATCATCTATCGATAGTTTTTCATAGAAAGTGTTAATCTAACTGGTTACTGATAACTGAAAAGGTTCTTAATTCCCTACCATTGTGATAATTGCTGTCATTTAAACCACGACAAAATTAACTAATTTGCCCGGGACAACAATCACTTTTTTGATTTCCTTACCCTCTAAATAACGTTGGGCGATTTCTGATTCCAGGGCGAGGGTTTCTAGGGTGCTTTTATCGGCACTAGCGGGAACTTGTATCGTGCCTCTGGTTTTTCCCAAAATTTGGATGACAAGGGTAATCTCGTCCACAATCAGGGCAGTGGGATCAACTTTTGGCCAGGGTTGCAGGTGAATTGATTGGCTATGGCCTAAAGCTTGCCATAATTCCTCGCTCAGATGGGGAGCAAAAAGGGAAAGTAAGATTAATAGGGTTTCGATTCCTTCCCGATAAATGGGGGATTCAAAACACTTATTATCCCCTAAAGCGTTACTGAGTTTCATCAATTCGGAAATGGCGGTATTAAATTGATAATCTCCTTCTAAATCCTCGGAGATTTCTTTAATAGCGGTGTGAATTGCCCGTCTTAAATCTTTGTCAGTTTTCGAGAAAGTTTCTATTTTTTTGACTTGCTTGGGTTTATTTTCAATATATTCGCTGACTAAACGCCACACCCGATTAAGAAAGCGAAATTGTCCTTCTACCCCCGCATCATCCCACTGTAAATCTTTTTCTGGGGGTGCAGTAAAAAGTATAAACATTCGGGCAGTATCGGCCCCATATTTTTCCAGGACTTTCAGAGGATCAACGCCGTTATATTTCGACTTAGACATTTTTTCAAAGAAGAAAGAAAGAACTTCTCCCGTGTCTTTATCGCAATATTTATCCTCTTTATAGATAACATTTTCTGCGGGGACATATTTGCCAGTTTCGGGATTTTTGTAGGTTAATCCCTGTACCATTCCCTGGGTTAATAGACGGTTAAAAGGTTCATCGACATTAACTAAACCTCGGTCTCTTAAAACTTTGGTAAAGAAACGAGAATAGAGTAAATGTAGGATAGCGTGTTCGATTCCTCCGACGTATTGATCCACGGGCATCCAATCATTAACCTTCTCGAATTGAAAGGGTATATCTTCATTTTTAGCATCGGTATAACGGAGGAAATACCAACTAGAATCGATGAAAGTATCCATGGTGTCCGTTTCCCGTTTTGCGGGAGTTCCACAGCGAGGACAATCCACATTTACCCAGTCTTCTAACTTAGCTAAAGGAGAAGCACCTCGACCGCTAAATTCGACATTTTCCGGTAAAGTAACCGGTAAATTATCGATAGGTACTGGCACGGTTCCACAGTTAGGACAGTGGATAACTGGAATCGGACAACCCCAATATCTTTGACGGGAAATTAACCAATCCCGGAGGCGATATTGTATTCTAGCTTTGCCGTAACCTTGGGCAGTGGCATAATCAATAATAGCGGTTTTTCCTGCTGTAGAATTAAGTCCATTAAATTGAGCGGAATTAATCATAATTCCCGCTTCTGTGTAGGCTTCTTTTAACTCGATTTCGCCACTTTCTGGAGTAATAACTATCTTAATTGGTAGGTTATTTTCCTGAGCGAATTTAAAATCGCGACTGTCGTGAGCCGGGACTCCCATTACTGCACCAGTACCGTATTCGTAGAGGACATAATCAGCAATTAAAATCGGAATTTCTTCACCGGTAAAAGGATTAATTGCCAGTCCTCCGGTTTTAATACCGCGTTTGGGTTTATCTTCGGCAGTTCTTTCTAATTCGCTTTCGCTGGCTATCTCTTGAATAAAAGTTTCTACGGCCGATTTTTGTTCGGGAGTGGTAACTTGTAAAGTTAAGGGATGTTCGGGAGCAAGTACCACATAAGTGACTCCATAAACCGTATCGGGACGAGTGGTAAAAACGGCAATTTTTTCTGGGGAATTAACAAGAGGAAATTCTAAATAAGCACCTACCGATTTACCAATCCAGTTGGCCTGCATGGTTTTAACCCGTTCTGGCCAACCGGTAAGTTTATCTAAATCAGTGAGTAATTGTTCGGCATAATCGGTGATTTTTAGGAACCATTGCCGGAGTAATTTTCTTTCTACTTTAGCACCCGATCGCCAAGATTTTCCTTCACTATCTACCTGTTCATTGGCCAAGACAGTTTGATCGATAGGATCCCAATTCACTGCCGCTTCTTTTTGGTAGGCTAATCCTGATTCAAAAAACTGTAAAAATAGCCATTGGGTCCAACGATAATATTCCGGGGAACAGGTGGCAACTTCTCTTTCCCAATCGATAGATAATCCTAACTGTTGTAATTGCCGTTTCATCTGGGCAATATTTTGATCAGTCCATTTTGCCGGAGGAACTCCCCTTTCAATAGCGGCATTTTCTGCCGGTAATCCGAAAGCATCCCACCCCATGGGATGCAGCACGCGATAACCCTGCATTCTTTTCAGACGGGCAATCACATCGGTGATAGTATAGTTGCGAACGTGACCCATGTGCAGGTTGCCCGATGGATAGGGGAACATGGAGAGGGCGTAAAATTTCGGTTTATCGGCGTTTTCTGGGGTTTTGTCCAATCCCATTTGCTGCCAAATCTTCTGCCATTTCTGTTCGATTTCTGCGGGGTTGTACGGCACTGGGGTCTTTTCTCCTGAGTTGTATCTATCCCTCCCATTTTACCGCAGCCGGCTGGGGGTGATTGCCAGTCTTGGAGTTATCCACCCTGCCAAAAACCCTCTGGGTTTTAGTGGTTAATTTTCACGGCGAATATTAAACCTCTTGCATAATTAACTTGTGAGGGTTCAAAAACCTCAAAAATAAGGATTAAATCGCATAAAATCTGTAAATAGACCATTTAACTGATTATTATTCATTCTTAATTCTCCTGACTACTGACTACTGGCTACTGACTCCTAACCCTAACAACAATTTTTGATTTTTACAAGAGGTTAACAGCCGTTCGACTTCACCCAATAGTTACTTGACTGGTATCGACGCCGGTTGCCCCATGGACTTTACTGGCAATTGCCACCATTTTATTTAAAGTCGCCTGATTGGAAACCTTGCCTTTTAGTACAACTTTACCACCAGTTTGAGCGACCCACAATTTGTCTTCATCAGCTAAATCCGGTGTCTCGTCAAAAGCTAAAACTACTCGTTTAGCTAGGCCGCTTTCGTCGTATTTTCCATCTAATCCGACTCTTTCGGGGGGAATACCCGCAGCAGCGGCTTTCCCTGCGATCGCACTAGCGGCATCGGCCGGTTTATCTAAGCCAAAAATTCTTTTTAACCAATCCATTGCTAACACTCCTGATTGAGTTCTAAAACCCCAATTTCTTTAAGAGGGATTTGGTGGAAACGATGTGTCGATCTAATCCTAAACGATCGGGACTGACTCCCACCGCTAAAGCGACTAATTGGGAAAAATGTAACACGGGTAAACCTAAACTTCGACCGATCGCTTTTGCCACTTCCGGTTGTCGGGAATCAAGATTAAGATGGCATAAAGGACAAGGGGTGACTAAACAATCGGCCCCCGCTGCCATGGCCTCTAAAATGTGTTTTCCTGCCATTTGGAAGGATTGGGTGGTGGCATAACTGGACAGGGGCCAACCACAGCATTGAGTGCGTCCTTGATAATAAATCGGATTTGCTCCCACCACCCGAAAGACATTTTCTAGGGATTCCGGCTGAAAAGGATTATCGTAGGGGAGAGTATCCTGGGCCCGCAGGAGATAACAACCATAAAAACTGGCACAATTTAAGCCTGATAAGGGACGAACCACCTTGGCCGCCAGATTATCTAAGCCATAATCGCCGACAATTGCCCAGAGTAGGTGCTTAACCGTCGTCGTACCTTGGTAGGGGGAACAATGTTCTTTCTGTAAATAATTATTAACTTCCTCAACATAATTGGGATTATTATGCTTTGCTTCCTTCAAGCGCTCATCCACATGACCGATCACTCCTTGACAGGTGCTACAGTGAGTCAACAGGGGTAAATTGAGGGCTTCCGCTAGGGCAATATTGCGCGCATTGACGGCATCTTCCAATAGTTGCGAATCTTCCTTATAAGTTCCCGAACCACAACAGGCAGCTTTTTTGAGTTCGACCAAATTAATCCCCAAAGCTTCCGTCAGGGCTGCCGTGGATAGATATAGTTCCCGACAGGCACCTTGGGCGACACAACCGGGAAAATAAGCATACTGGAGATTTTTGACTGTCATGGATTCTAGGAAATTACTACTCATTACCTATCTACCATCTTGGCCCCCTTCCCCTCTGTCATCACTAAAGTCATGGAATTTCTTAATAGACACCCTTTTGTGAGCTGCTCCCAACAAGTGTATGCTAGTTTGCCCCCCGAAATAATATCCAAAAACGAGGAGAGCCATCTCAACAGTATAATGCCTCTCCTTGAGAAAAATTGTTGTTTTGAGGAGTCGGTTGTACCAATGGCAATCTGTCCGGTCAAGAGGTGATTTACCGGTAGAATTGAGAGTGCAGCCGAGAAATTACGGCCAGAAACCCTATTTTGTCTGCTTACGCCGCTTGAGGGAGGGTGATAACAGCATCAAAGTCAGCACGGCTAGGGAAAACCGAGAGAACCCGATCGAGTTGGGTTAATTCAAAGATAATCTTGACTGAAGGTGGAATAGAACAGATATTGAAGGATTTTTCTTGACTTTGAGCCAGACGAAAGGCAGTAACTAAAGCCATTAATCCAGCGCTGTCGAGGAATTCCACCCTACTCATATCCACGAGAAAAGTGATAGAGCGACTCTGGTTAACCAGATTGGTGAGCTGCTCTTGAAATTCTAGGACGTTAGCGGCGGTAATATAGCCGTTTGGCTCAAATAGAGCAATTTCCGGGACTTTTACAGGACTTTTCATGGCTGGGCTTTGAAATTCATAAATGAACCTTTTAACTGGAGATCAGATACCGCTATTATGTCCTAACTTTCTGATTTTGCAACCTTGGTCTTGATATATTTTCCCTCTCCTGAAAAGATTAATCTTTTCTTAATCTTTACCCTGTGGGAAGGAACCACTTTTAGGTTAACCTGATGATCCGGGGAGTCAAGAGGAACAGTGATCAAGGCTTATTAGGGCGAATACCAGGGGAAAGTCGTTAGGTTTAAGCTCTAATCCCGAATGACTGATGATGACCCAGTATTCTACCGGTATTTTTGCTAAAATAAAGTAAAGCAGGATACAGAAACTAGATTTATTGAACTAGAGTAAGGAAATTGTGGATACCCAGCCGACTATCCGCCAATTAGTGGAACAAGCCCTATATTATCGTCAAATCACGCCAGAAATCGAAAACGGAATTAATGAACTCCTCGCTCGTCTTGGCTACGTTTCCGATGTGGATTACGAGGCCCTAGAGTTACTCATGGATGAAATGGACGAGGGCCGGATTAATCTCGTTCCGCGTCGGTAACTTCAGTTATCAGTTATCAGTTATCAGTTATCAGTTATCAGTTATCAGTTATCAGTGGTGAGTTATCAGTGGTGAGTTATCAGTGGTGAGTTTTCAGTTCACTCCGGACCTAGTAACGAAGAACCTGACTGATGACTGATGACTGAACAATCCCCCAAAACCCAATTTCCCCAAATTTCCCCAAATTAATATAATTGACTTCAGGCTTTCTCTTAACCTGATTTTTTCCATGATTCCTTTAACTCTTAATCTCTTGCAAGGTTCCGTTACTTTTCGTTTCAGTCCCAGTGCTGCTCTGGATTTGCAAAGGGAAATTAATATTTTACTCGATCGCCTGAAAGCGATCGCCAGTAATGCCTCTAGTGGGGGTAAACCCCAACCCCAAAAACCGCTGGAATATCAGCACACTGGTGATGTGTTTCTGGAAGTGTTTTGTAATCCCAATATTTATCCGAGTCCTTTTTCGGCTAAAGTTTTGTTAACGGTTCGTGACGATCGCCTACGCTTAACCACAGAAGCAGAATTAACCCGTGTAATCGAGGATTTAGAGCGTTATATCGACCAAAATAGTTAGAATCGGGGGATTTTTGGGGTTTCGACCTTTCCTTGTCGTCCCACCTCTCCCCATCTGATTATTCTTCTCTAGCTTGCCATGTTACCGACCGATTTATTGATTTCCCGTCAAAATGGCGAGACAATTATTCCCAAACGCTTACCGATCGCTCCTGATTATCTGATGAGCGCTCAAGAACAAATCACCTGTTTTCAGGAAAGTATCGGTGAAACTAAGGGAGAATTAAGCCAAAAACTCCTAATCTTGGAGGGAGACAGTCCCGATTATAAAATTAAACGGGGATTTGCTCACCTATTAACCAATCATTTTGCCACCTTTGAGATTATTAGTCCCTTAGAACCGCAGGAATTAAGAAAAAGAGTTTTTGAACAAGCGGCTAACTTTGTTCCTATTCCCCAAAATCGATCGCTAATTCTTCAAACAATTGCCCAGCAAATCAGCCAAGAATTAAATCAAGAAATTTTTCCAGTAGCTCTAGAAAAAGGACTCTATGCTGATTTAGCAGAGAATAAAATTCTCACTCAATTTGATGCTCCCACCCCCGAAAACTTAATTCATCGTTTTAACCTCTCGCAAATTCAAGGTATTTTTTATCGGGCCAGTTATTTAATCATCAACGTCCACCGCAACGATCCGGGGGAATATAAATATCTCTTTCGCTATCTAAAACTATTTCGTTTAATGACTTATATCGAAGGGGATGCCGACACGGGATTTACTATTACTATCGATGGTCCCACCAGTTTATTTAAAGCTAACAGTCGTTATGGCATTGAAATCGCTAAATTAATTCCTGCCTTACTCCATGTTACTCACTGGAATCTGAAGGCACAATTACAGTACAAAGATTCCTATACAGGAACTATTAAAAAACAACAGTTTAATTTAGAGGATAACTGTGGTCTGGTGTCCCACTATTCCCCAGGTAAACCCTACGATAGTATGTTAGAGGAATCTTTCGCTAAACGTTGGTTACAGTTAAAAACTGAATGGCAACTAGAAAGGGAAGTGGATTTAGTGCCTTTACCCGGAGGAGTGATGATTCCCGATTTTCGTTTAGTGCATCCCGATGGTCGCGTTTTTCTCCTCGAAATTGTTGGTTATTGGCGACCAGAATACCTACAAAAGAAATTTTTACAGGTTAAATCGGCCCAAGCAAACAATCTAATTTTAGCCGTATCGGAACGGTTAAATCTAGAAAAAGCTGGAGTTAAATTTCAAAATCTACCCGCTCAGGTTATCTGGTTTAAAGATAAATTATCACCCCAAGCAGTGTTAGAAGTTTTAAGTTAAAGGTTTAGGAAGCTAAAAGCGGAAGTATGGTTTGATACTCCCGCTTTGGTTTAATCAGACTAGGTTAACCTTTTTGCTCAAGACCGGACAATGAGTGCTACATCATTGAGCAATGGTAGGATTGATGGACACTTTCACCACTTTATTTTTTTCTTCTTCCGCTTTCGGGAGAGTGAGATTGAGAATGCCATCTTTGTATTCAGCAGTCACGTTATTGTTATCAACCCGAACCGGTAGAGGAATAACCCGATGGAATTTACCATAACGGAACTCAGTGCGGGTAAATCCTTCTTCTTCGGTTTTAATTTCCGATTTCCTTTCACCATTAATGGTCAGACTATCGGCTGTTACTTCCAGGTTGAGGTCTTTGGCTTCCATACCAGGTATTTCCAGTTTAAGCTGAACTGCCTCTGGCGTTTCGGTCATTTCCGCCGCCGGGATGAAGGACAACCCCATTTTTTCGCCATCGCCTACATCAGTCGGCACAAGACGGTCAAACAAGCGATTCATTTCTTTCTGTAGGCTTTCTACTTCTCTGAAAGGCTCCCAACGTATAAGTGCCATATAAGTCACCTCCGAAGTTTTCTTAACGCTAGAGATGTTGGTTTATCTCTACACTTTTAGGATAGATAAAAGATTCTCTGACTGGGGTAGGGTTTTCGGTATTGAGTTTTTCCAGATTCCCGTACTATCTCCTATACTAGAGCTAGGTGAAAAGGTTTTTCCCGGGGAAGTGGGAAGTGGGGAGTGGGTAGGGTTGATTCATGAATCAACCCCACCATGAATCAACCCTACCATGAATCAACCCCACCATGAATTAACCCTACTATGAATTAACCCTACTATGAATTAACCCTAGGGGAGTGGGGGGTTTTCTCAGTGAACTGATAACTGATAACTGATAACTGACTCCACCAACAGACTTTTTCAGTAAACCCTAATTATCTACTGATGAATAATTAAACTTTCTAAACTGGTTTGTAAATCTTGGGTTAATTGGGCTACGGCCGAGCGTCGATCGCTTTTATAATCGCCATAGCGCTCGGATACGCAAATAGGCTTACCAATAGTTATTATCGCTTTTTGTTGACCAATTTGGGGACGGAAAAAGGGATTACCTCCCTTAATTCTTGTCACTAAATCCCAGAGCAATAAAATTGTCTCAGCGAATCTTTCTACGGTGGGTTTTTCTTTTACATAATAACCGGTTACTGACACGAAACTTTCGACAATTCTCATGTGCCACATTTTTAAATTAGCTTCATCAGCCAGGCGATCAGCTAATCCTAATTCAAGGGGAGAAATCGAATAACTGGGTTTTAATTCTTGGCGATAAATGCGTTCCCATCCTGCTTGTTCTAAACGACGACAGCGATCGATCACATTACCATTATGAGAAAGATTAAAATACTTTTCTACGGTTTGTAGGGCCACATCTAATAAATTGGCTAAACGTTTTGCTAGGGTTTCGTTTGGATCATCGCCATTGGCAGGTACTACAGGCAAAGATTGATAGTAGAAATCTCGATAAAAATCCTCCATTAAGGATAATAATCTTTCTCCTAACCGAAAAAGACGCTCGTATAAAACCTTTTCTTTTAGGGATGAATTCGGGGTGGGTTCTAAACCGCTATCGTTTTCTAAATTAGTTAAAATTTGCTCGATTTCTTGCCACACTGGAGTCAGATAAAAATACTGAATACCAATAGGTAAAATAATTAATTCTTGCTGTTGTTTAGCTTTTCTGACATCATCCACCCCCCAAAAAGCTAATTGAGAAATACCCGGTTCAATCGCACTGACAAGCTCATTATGTCCGTTAGTTGCCCCTTCCGGAGCGGCGGCTAAAGGATAATCTCCTTCTAATAATAAACGACGAGCCGAACGCAATCCGATTAAATCAGCTTTTCCCCGTTGAATTGGTGTGCCACCTAACTTAGAATATAACCATCCTACCCTTTCTCCCGCCCATAAAGGAATCCCTCGATCATACATAAAATGAGCGTGAATTGGCTTGTTTAATTTTATTCCTAACTCTTCGGCTTTTTTGGGTACTAATTTCCACAAAAGATAGGCCATACAGTAGGGATCGTTAATACTGGGATGACGGAAAGCAAGCAGTAAACGGACTTTTTTCTCTTGACTTTTTTGATAAAATGTGATTAAAGTTTCTAGATTGGCGGCGGAAATTTCTCTTAAGTTGGTTTGAGTTTGTAACCAAAGAGGTAAAAAGATTTGACATCCCTTTAAAAGCAAGGGATTAAGGTCAGGTGGGATAAATTCGAGGGGAGGTTGCGCGCCCAAAGATAGATTAGACATATAAGTATAAGTAGGGTCTGCTGAAAAAGTTTTTCCTAGGGGCAGGGTGTAGGGTGTGGGGTGTGGGGTGTGGGGTGTGGGGTTTTACCCATTTTCATCGGGTAAATTACCTAATTTTCAGGGAAAAAGTCCAGGGATTTTCCCCCCGACCACTCCCATATCTGGTACTTTTTGATTGACAA
>NZ_JASJFB010000524.1:0-1338 GCF_030065455.1 Microcystis sp. M53602_WE12
TAGCAAACTCTCCTAGCTCTCTCTAACCTGAGTATCCTAGCATTGTTCCCAGTATTATTACTACTAATACTATCCATAAAGGGTGTCTTTTTCCTTTATTCTTACGAAAGTCCTTGACTTGTTTTAGTTTTTCTATTAAGCTCAACATATATTTTAAAAGTTGGCAGTCACTTCTCATTTTATCTGACTGTGATCGCTTTTACTTTTGATATTCTGATGGGAGAATGAAACAGCCCTACCTTGATAAGGGGGGTGTCTGATAATTTTTAACGCCTACCTACTTAGAGTAATATTTCCTGAAAACCTCTTAATTGTTTGACTTAAGTGAGAACTTCACCAGCTTGGACAGAACGTATCGGTTATCAACGGGATTGGGTGTGGCGCGGTTGGCAAATTCGTTATAGTTTTATGCCGGCAAAAAACCCCCAAGATGCCGATAAACCCCCTTTAATTTTACTGCATGGATTTGGAGCGGCGATCGAACATTGGCGCCATAATATTCCTATCCTCAGCCAAAATCATCGAGTTTACGCGGTAGATTTATTAGGTTTCGGTGGTTCGCGCAAAGTACAGGTTCCCTATACCGTTAATCTCTGGGTGGAACAGATACACGATTTCTGGCAAACTTTTATAAATAGACCAGTGGTATTAGTGGGAAATTCGATCGGTTCTTTAGTTAGTATGGCCCTAGCGGGTAAATATCCGGAAATGGTAGCCGGATTAGTTATGATCAGTTTACCCGATGTCAGCCGTCGGAGGGAAATGATTGCCAATTGGTTATTAGATATCGTCACTCCCATCGAAAACTTTTTCACTTCGCCTTGGCTATTAAAACCGATTTTTTACTATCTGCGTCGTCCGCAAGTCTTGAAAAAATGGACAGGAATCGCCTACGAAGACAAGAAAGCAGTCAGCGAGGAATTAGTACAAATTATCGCCGCCCCAACCCTAGATGAGGGGGCAGCCGAGGCGTTTATTTCCCTAGCACAAGCTGTTAATCATCCCGAATATTGTCCACCAGCAAAGTTAATTTTACCACGCTTAGAAATCCCGATTTTATTATGTTGGGGCAAACAAGATCGCATGGTTCCCGTCCAGTTAGCCCAGGGTTTTGTCTCCCTTAATCCTAGAATTAAATATGTAGAATTTGAACGGGCTGGTCATTGTTTACAGGATGAATGTCCCGACCGTTTTAATCCAATTTTATTAGAGTGGCTAGAATCTGTTCCTGTTCTTTGAGAGAATAGGGAGAGTGATTGTTGGTGATAGTCCTATGCAAACCTTGGAATCGACGCTCAACCCTCCCGCAACTGCCTCCGAATTCGACACCACGATTCA
>NZ_JASJFB010000749.1:0-3941 GCF_030065455.1 Microcystis sp. M53602_WE12
GCCGACAACGGCAGTCAGGGGAAAATTGAGGGTCAGAGTGGGCATAGATCTGGATTCAGGCGGCCAAATTCTAGTGTAAAACAGAAGCTCCCGGGTCTGGCACTTTTCCCTTTTCTTTCACCCGCAAGTAAAATTTTTTTGATTCCCTTCCCCGGTATTTTAGCTGCATCTCGATGGATTTCTTCCTCCCCGAACCGATCGAGAAGTTGCCGGGTTAATCTAGGATTAGCTCCTGATAACGGCTGTAGAGAGGACAAAAATATGATAGCGACAATAATCGATCGCCTTACGGAAACCAACCCGCAAATTATGCGAGAATGGCAAGGAAGATTAACCCCGAAAAATATCTCGATCGCCTCAGTCATCTCCCTAGTTGGTCAATTATTAGTTTATTTATACTATCAAAATCTCTTGCCAGTAGCGGCGGGATTTAGTCGTTACTGTACCGCTAATCCCCCCAATAACAACGATTATTATCACTATAGTGGGATTAAATACTGCATCCAAGACTTAAATGGTGAATGGATGATTATCTCCCGGTTATGGTGGTTAGATATCTTCACTTTTCTGAGCATTACCGGCATTTTCGCTCTTTTAGTGGTGGGAACCTATCAATTAATCGCCGATCTTTCCGGGGAAGAACGCCGGGGTACACTTAATTTTATCCGTCTGAGTCCCCAACCCGCCAGAACAATTTTTATCGGCAAAATTTTCGGGGTTCCCATTCTCCTCTATCTCGTCTGTCTTCTCGCTTTACCCTTTCACTTGGGGGCGGGTTTATTAGCAGGTATTCCCTTGTCATTAATTTTAGCCTTCTACGCGGTTCTGATCGCTAGTTGTGCCTTTTTCTATCATGCCGCCCTTAGTTTCGCTTTAGCCACGCCATGGTTAGGGGGATTTCAACCCTGGTTAGGCAGCGCTACAGTCTTAATCTTTGTGTTTTATAGCACTATGTTTACTTTATCGGGCTATGGTGGTTCCCGTACCCCCTTTGATTGGTTAATTCTCTTTAATCCTAGTTTTGTCCTCCCCTATCTAGTTAAATCTACTTTTCTCCCCCCCGATGCGGTACGCTATCTAGGAATCTCACAAATCTTTGATCTGCGTTGGTACGGTCAATCTCTCTGGCAATCGGTTATAGTGGGTATTAGCTTAATTTTGCTCAATTTTGCCCTCTGTACCTACGGTTTAACCCGAGTTCTCCAGCGTCGCTTCCATAATCCCCTCGCTACTCTTGTTAGTAAACCCCAAAGTTACTGGATGATGGGCTGTTTTAGCGCTATTAGCCTAGGTTTTGTCTTCCAAACTCTGCAACCGAGCTATATTTTCGATAATTTTGCGATTCTTAGCGTTTTTGTGGCAATTTTTGGCTTGTTAATCCTTTTTGCCCTCACTCCCCCCCGTCAAACTCTCCAAGATTGGACTCGCTATCGTCATTTGCAAGGAAAAACGGGCATTAGTCTGGGAAAAGCTTTAATCTTTGGCGAAAAAAGTCCTTCTACCCTAGCCATGGCTATTAACGTCGCCATTGCCATTTTATTCATTCTTCCCGCTATTTTTATCGCCCCTCTCGATCAATATAAACTAGCCACTGCAGCCGGGTTTCTCTTGGCAATGAACATGATTTTAGTCTATGCCGCTATCGCCCAATTATTGATGTTAGCCAGCACAAATAAACGCGCTTTGCTGGCAGCCACTAGCATCGGCATTTTGATTATTTTCCCCTTCCTCTGTTTTGCTGTCTTGAGAGTTAATCCCAGTCAATCTCCGCTTTTATGGTTTTTTACTTTTCTTCCCATTGCCGCTACTAAATACGCTACATTTCCCTCTTTCGCTTTGGCAATCTTCAGTCAGTGGTTGGGTTTAACCCTCGTCGGATGGCAAATTAATCGGCAATTAAATCGCCTTGGTGCCTCGGCAACTAAAGCGTTAATGCCAAGCTAGAAAATACCGACTCACAGGGGGAATTAAATAATATCTCTGCTGACAATTTTCTCCCCTTGAGTGTCGGTTAAATTTTTTTTCCCAAAAAGCTTGACAAAACCCCACGACTTGACAGATAATTTCTTATAGAATGGGAATCCGTGCCTGCCTGCAAACCCCCTCTTTTCAGGTCAAATAAAGCTCCAAAGAATTAACCCCAAAAAGTAGGGGGAGTTAATTTCAGTTCCGGTGCTGATTAGGAGCATCTTTCAATTTGACAACGCCTATTGTAGGGCTAATTCATGAATTAGCCCTACACCTAGTGATTTCAGTTCCGGTGCTGATTAGGAGCATCTTTCAATTTGACAACGCCACATTTTTACCCCACCACCGATAAACTATCAACGATTAGCGAGGGAGTATAACAGGAGCCATTCCATTGGTTATCGGCCCCCAGAGCGATTAAATTCTGCAAAGCCGTATAAACATTTCCCGTCACCATTGTATCTTTAACGCGTCCGGTGATTTTGCCCTTTTCTATGCGATAACCCAGATCGATATTGACAGAAAAATCGCCAGAAATATCGGCCCCATGACCTAAAATTTGGTCGATAACTAGGCCCTCATCTATTTGCGAGATTAAATCCTCTAAAGTTCCCTCTCCCGGTGCCACGATTAAATTAACCAAATCCGGCATGGGATAAACCCCTAAACTAGGACGAAAACCGTTCCCCGTCGGAGTAGTTTTTAATAGTCTGGCTGTGGTACGATCGCTATAGAATTCTTTAACTCTACCTCCCTCAATTAAAGATAAAAATTTGGTAGGAGTTCCCTCATCATCAAAGGGACAACTATAGGGTTCTCGGTCTGGTTGTTGGGATAAAGTCAACTTTTCTGACATCACCAATTGACCGATTTTATCACTCCAGGGCGAAGACTTTTCTAAGATCTGTTTACCATTTAAAGCCATCGCCACCGTACCCCATAACAGGGTAACTGCATTAGCAGTCAATAAAATTGGTAATTTACCCGTGGGACTATCCACATTATTTGCTGCCCATTGTAGTCGCTGCAATAACTGTTTAATTACCGTTTCGGGATGAGGTGTACTGCGAGTATATTCCCCATCATAAACCGCCAGAAAATCCTCCCCCCGTACCCATTCAATCCCCAGATAATAACTCAAAGCTGTATCGGTATATTGACAATATAAACCCTGGGAATTAACCAAACGGGTGATTTCCCGTTCACATTCCCATTCACCACTACAAATAACCTCAGGATAAACTTGGCGAATATGGCCAATCATTTGATTACCCATCTCGATTAAAGATTCTACCGCCACATCTTGCCCAATCGGGTCATAGATTGCCTGTCGTGGTGCCGAAAATTCGATTTCTTCCGGGGCATTGAGATAGGATAAATTTAACGCTGTTTCTACTAAAATTTCCGGTTCCACATCACCATAACCCACCGCTAACCCTGGACAACCCTCGCGCCATAATCTTAAGGCAGTTCCCACGGATTCGGAACTTTCTAGCTGTTTGAGACGATTAGCCTCAAAAAAAACGGGATGGGAAAGGGAGGAAGATTGATAAACTTCGGCTGCCACCGCTCCCGATGTGAGAGCTAGTTCGATGAGTTGTTGCGGATCGATCGTCATGGTGATAGTTTTTGAGATGATAGCTATCTGATTATCTCAAGCTTCGGCACTTCGGCGCAAACGCTGCTAATAAGACTGCGGCGAGTTAAAAAATTTTTGCTTATTCATCAATATTTTTGAGCAAAGATGATCAAGTTGGCAATGAAGTTATCATAGAATCGATCGAGAGTCAAAAATATGGATACTCCCACCTAGAGAGGCCGAAAAAATGACGATTGCCAAAAGCGACGAAACTGCCACCTCTCCGGCACTGATAGAAGAAGATTTCGAGGACTTCTGGGAACCCCCCCCACCCCCCACAGACTTAATTTTTGATGATGGTGAACCCTTGGAAAGCAACCGACACCGCATTGCC
>NZ_JASJFB010000471.1:0-5481 GCF_030065455.1 Microcystis sp. M53602_WE12
GTAGGGTGTAGGGTGTGGGGTGTGGGGTGTAGGGTGTGGGGTGTAGGGTGTGGGGTGTAGGGTGTGGGGTGTGGGGTGTAGGGTGTGGGGTGTAGGGTGTGGGGTGTGAGGAGAAAAAAGCTGTCTCCTGTCTCCTGTCTCCTGTCTCCTGACTCCTGACTCCTGACTCCTGAATACTGACTCGGAGAATACTGACTCCTGAATTGAGCAAACCCTAATTACTATTGATGCGACTTAAAAAGGCTTGTAAGCGCTCGCTGTGGGGATGATTAAAGAAGGTGTCGGGATCACCTGCTTCTTCGATGACACCTTGATTAAAGAACAAAACCTTGTTAGAGACTTCCTTAGCGAACTGCATTTCGTGGGTGACGACTACCATAGTCATACCGTCATCGGCCAATTGACGCATAACGTTTAACACTTCCCCGACTAATTCCGGATCCAGGGCCGAAGTGGGTTCATCAAATAAAATCACCTCTGGTTTCATGCAGAGACTGCGAGCGATCGCCACCCGTTGTTTTTGGCCTCCCGATAATTGGTCGGGATAAACATCGGCTTTTGGGGCTAATCCCACCTTTTCCAGATACTGAATTGCCGTATCCTTAGCCTCATTTTCCGAGTGGTGTAACACTTGCTTGGGGGCTAACATCAAGTTTTGTAAAACGGTGAGATGGGGAAAAAGATTAAAGTGTTGAAACACCATACTTACCCGGCTGCGTAAATTGCGGAGGACTGATTGATTTAACTTCGGGGAAGAGATGTCGATTCCCATCACCTCCAAGCGGCCACCGTTAATTGTTTCCAAACGATTGAGACAGCGTAAAAAGGTACTTTTGCCGCAGCCAGAGGGACCGATTACCGATACCACGTCCCCTTGATAAAGAGTGCCTGTAACTCCTTTGAGTACCTCTAAAGAGCCGTAACTTTTGCGTAAACCTTCACTAACAATCACAGGGGGGGTAGTGGTCATGATGTCCTCTCGTAAAAAATTTTACATTCTGTATAAAAGTATCCAGATT
Source organism: Microcystis sp. M53602_WE12 (assembly GCF_030065455.1). Lineage (NCBI taxonomy): Bacteria > Bacillati > Cyanobacteriota > Cyanophyceae > Chroococcales > Microcystaceae > Microcystis > Microcystis sp. M53602_WE12. The sequence goes on from NZ_JASJFB010000471.1 coordinate 1,020, forward strand.
AGTTTCTGCTAGATTGTATCCTTGACGACATTTTATCAAGAGGAATAATCATAATACTCAAATAGTCTCTCTACATCTGTCTTGGGTGGGAAGTAGGACGAAATTACTAACTTAGTTGAGCGAAAAAATCAAGGAGAAACAATTAAAAAATGATTAAATTTTGGCGAGGGCGGGCGGTACAGAGAGTTATCTTTGCCTTGTTAGGATTAGTTTTAGCGCTCGGATTAACTGTTATTCCGGCTTTTTCTCAGACCCCTCCTAATCCTTTTCGAGTCGCCACAGAAGCGACTTTTCCGCCCTTTGAATTTCAACAAGCGGGACAATTAACTGGGTTTGATATCGATTTAATGCGGGCGATTGGCAAGGAAGCCGATCTCAACATTGACTTTAGAAATTTACCCTTTGATGGCATTATTCCGGCTCTACAAGCGAGAACAGTGGAAGCCGCTATTAGTGGCATGACTATCACCGCCGAACGCGCCCAAGCGATTTCTTTTTCTCGACCTTATTTTAGGGCTGGTTTAGCGATCGCTGTTCGGGAAGATAATAAGACAATTAAAAATTTTGAAGACTTAAAAGGCAAAAGAATTGCCGTCCAAATTGGCACAACGGGAGCCTTAGAAGCGACAAAAATACCGGGGGCAACAGTTAGTCAATTTGACTCGGCGGCTTTAGCTTTGCAGGAATTAATTAATGGTCGAGTTGAGGCGGTAGTTAACGATAAACCCGTGACTTTGTATGCAATTAAACAAGCGGGTTTACGGGGAGTAAAAGTAGTCGGAGAATTATTAACGGAGGAATTCTACGGCATTGCTTTACCCAAAAATTCCCCCTATCTCCAGTTAATTAATGATGCTCTCGGTCGAGTCATAGAAAGTGGTCGGTACGATGCTATTTTTCGGCAATGGTTTGGAGAAAAACCGCCAGAATTACCCTTAGTTGCCCCAGCTTTAAATAATTTACAGGAATCAAGTTTTAACTGGGGAGAATTATTCTATAACCTGATTTTTAAAGGGGTTCCCTGGACAATTCTGTTAACAGTTCTGTCTTTTCTTTTCGGGTTAATCGGTGGAACTTTAGTGGCTATTGCCCTGATTTCTCCCTACAAATGGTTAAAAATAATTTGCCGCATCTATGTGGATTTCTTTCGGGGAACACCGATGCTGGTGCAATTATTCTTGATCTATTTTGGTTTGCCAGGGTTGTTCCGAGAAATTGGCTTAAATATCGACTTAGATCGTTTACCGGCGGCCCTATTTGCCCTAAGTTTAAATGTGGCGGCCTATTTAGCTGAAATTATGCGCGGCGGTATTCAATCGATCGATAATGGTCAATGGGAAGCTTGTTCTAGTCTAGGAATGTCCCCAGTGCAAACCATGCACGAGGTGATTTTTCCCCAAGCTTTTCGCCGGATGTTGCCACCGTTGGGGAATGAATTTATCACCCTAATTAAAGATACCAGTTTAGCGGCAGTAATCGGTTTTGAAGAGTTATTCCGGCAAGGTCAGTTAATGGTAGCCACTACCTATAAAGCTTTCGAGATTTATATAGCCGTTGCTTTAGTTTATTTGGTTTTAACTACCCTTTCCTCTGTGGTATTTAAGCGCTTAGAGATTTATATGGATCCCCTACATAAATCTAAACAGGAACAGAAAGCTTAGGGGCAACAGATGGGAACTGTTAACTAAGGCAGGAAGTAGTTAGATATGTGCAGTTAGCAGAAAACGGGTTTCTCGGAGAAACCCGTTTTCTGTGGGTTACTCAGATTTTCTGTCCGAATGCTTCGCCCCTACTTTTTCAGCAAACCCTAGGTAATTGACCACCCCTAAATCAATACACTTGTACTATATTTGCCCAAAAAAATTCCAGAAAAGGAAATGAGGGTAAAAAGGGAAAAAAAGAGAAAAAGGGTTACAAAGTCCTCCCAGCACCGCACACCACCCGAAAACCGTAGCTGTAGTTGAAGTCGTCGCGGCGGCTGGCGTAGCTGCGGAAAGCGGAACGGCAGTAACCCGGAATGCTGCACCAAGAACCGCCCCGCAGAGGAGAACGATTATCATTCCCATCTTCTATCCAAGCACTGCCATTCGTCGGCGCACCGTCATAGTTATCGTGCCAAGTATCGGCGCACCATTCCCAGACATTGCCGTGCATATCGTATAGCCCGAAGGCATTGGGGGGAAATTGTCCCACGGGAGTCGTTTGTTGTCGATATTCTCCGTTCGGTTCATCGGCGTAGGTATTACTGGCACGGTAGTTGGCAAATTTCCCAGTAATGGTTTCCCCAAAGTAAAATGGGGTGGTGGTTCCAGCACGACAAGCGTACTCCCATTCTGCCTCACTCGGTAGTCGGTATTCCTGTTTTGTTTCCCTTGATAGTCGTTTACAGAATTCCGTTGCTTGATACCAGTTGACTGTTTCTACGGGTAGCTCATCCCCTTTGAAGTTAGAAGGGTTTGTCTCTAGGTCGATGTCTATTTTAGCGGTTGCGGCGATCGCTTTCCACTGGGACTGGGTGATGGGATAACGTCCCATGTAGAAAGAAGAAACGGTTACTCGATGTTGAGGTCTTTCCCATCTAAATCCTTCCCAACCAAATTTTTTTACCAGTCTTTCGATTTCCTCGTCTTCTGTTCCCATCAGGAAAGTTCCCCCCGGGATGGCAACCATTTCTAAGGTGATGCCGTTGCCCAAATCTTCGCTGTAGTAGCGGGCGGTTTTGCTTTCGGGTGGGCTGACTTTACCATTGGGGTTGACAGTAAAGGTTTCAAAGGTAAAAGTTTGGGACTGAACTGGAAGTATCTGCTTAATCTGCTCCTCTTTATTGGGGGTTTTTGAATTTTCGGAAGTTAATTCAAGAGGGGAACGAGGTTTAATTCCTGTGATTCCCCAAATTAATCGCTCCATAGGTTTGGGAGACAAACGCCGAAAATCCACCCAAGTCATTCCCTCCAGAAAAAGTGGCAGCTCTGGTTGCTCGGGCGCATTGGATAGCAGAACAGGTATGACTGGACACTGGTTCCTGACAAAGCGGCGTAAATAGGCTTCGATCTCCATCTGTTGCCAGGGGCCGATGCCACTTCCCCCCACAAAAACGGCGGCTGACTTGATGTTTTGAATCTGCTTCTCAAGTTCTCGCTGCCAAGGCAGTCCGGGTTGTAGTTCCCACTCATCTAGCCAAGGGGTTAGACCTTGTTGTTTGAGGGTTTCGGCAATCTTTTTAACTTCAGGTTTGTCCTGACCATTGTGACAGAGAAATACATCGAATTCCATTATTCACCCCTAGCCCCCTTCTCTATCGCTGCCATTCTCCCCTATCCTCTGACTTAAACACACGGTTTCCACGGTCTGGCCTGATTATCGCCCTACCAATTGGGTTCGGAGACCATCAGATCTCTACCTAATATTATCTCAAGACTAAAAGGTTTTCTATAGGCTTAACTGATAAACTATGAAGCTTGACTCGTTTGAATGGGATGAGAGCAAGCGGTGTTCTAACATAGAAAAACATAATGTGGACTTTGAGGAAATTCTCGATCTTTTCGATACTTTTCTTTACGAAATCCCAGATAATCGTAGGGGTTATGGCGAAAAACGGACGATAGCGTTTGGAGAACTTGAAAAACAGGTCTATTGCCTTGTATATACCTTAAGAGGCAAATCGTGTCGATTAATTAGTGCTAGGAGGGCAAATGAGCGTAAACGAAAAGCGTATTACAGTTTTCTTAAAGGACGGTAGCCAAGAGAAAATCGTCATCGAGTCCGGCACGGAAAAACTAAAAGAGAGGGAACGTCTCAACAAGATGACCGAAGAGGAAATAGATCAAGCTGCCCGTTCCGATCCCGATGCGTTACCGGTAGAGGATGAGGAAATCTGGAAACAAGGTAGATGGGTAGGTCCTGAACCTTTACCTGAATTGGTTAGGACTTGCTAAAAAAGTAAGGGCGAAGCATTCGGACAGGAAATCTACGGTTTCAGGGATGGGTTATACCCGAATGCTTCGCCCCTACAGGACTCTGCGATTATCGATTAAAGTCACCACTTGCCATCCTGACGTAATTGCCGATTACTCTTGACAAGTTGCTGGTTTTGTGCTTCTAGAAATTCCACCCGTGCCTGGGTGGCCTGCAATTCTTTGACCAATTCTCGATAGACCGAGAGGGGAACCGAGGGGCGACCGGTGAAACCCTGGGGTCTTTGGGGGGAAATACGCGGCGTAGTGGTCTTGACATCCTCGCCGCCGTAAAACGGACGGCGATTCCCAAACCTCACGATTTGGGTTTCTGCTTCTTTCCCGAAGGATTTTTCGCACCTGCCTTAACAGATTTACTCTGTTCTGGTATTATGGTCGCTCTACAGACTGACACCGCAAGCCCTGCGGCCAAAATATTTTTACTGGCGTTAATATCTCGGTCATGGTGTGTCCCACAGTTCGGACAGTCCCACTCTCGAACATTTAAC
>NZ_JASJFB010000610.1:0-2756 GCF_030065455.1 Microcystis sp. M53602_WE12
AGCAATTTCGACGATTAACTCTGGCGCACCTTCGACATAACCATCCTCACTAATCGTTGATTGTCCACCATTTTTAATTCTTAATAGTGCATCGGGTTGAGGTTCATTGTCCGCATCAAGACGTACCGTACAATTATCGCCCAATTCTGTTCCGGGTGTATTTGACCAATAGTTACCTAACCAAGTAATAATACGCGCATGAGGGTTGCCATGGTTCGTAATTCTTAGGGGAGAAGCCATAATATAAACAATTCCTTCAATGAGTTCTGCTTTTTTTAGATTTGGCATAGCATTATATCTACGCTCAAATTCACGACGAGTAAGCTTGTCCCCATTTTCTAGGTGTGGGATGGTTAATTGAGGAGAAATTGTTGCAGTTGCTATCATCTTTGTATTTCCTGTCGTCAAAAAATGGGTAATTCTAAAGTAAATCCGGGTAAAACGTCCTCCCCAGATAAGGTGGTTGGTAATGAGATGATTTCTACTTCCTGATTTTGGCGATAGATGGCTACCTGTTGACTAATGGGATCAATTAACCAACCTAGTCTTAAGCCACTATCAAGATATTCCTGCATTTTTGCTTGGAGTTGAGTTAAAGAATCAGTATGCGACCTTAATTCTATCACAAAATCAGGACAAATTGTGGCAAATTTTTCTTGTTCTTCTCGGGGTAAAGCGTCCCAGCGTTCATTAGCAATCCAAGCGACATCAGGGGAACATTTACCACCCTTGGGTAAGGTAAAGATAGTAGAATAACTAAAGACTTTTCCGAGTTTTGTTTGACGATTCCATAACCAAACAAAGCCGTTTAAATCTGATTCTCGATTTCCACTAATAGCAGCAATCGGGGGCATAATAATTAATTCTCCTGCAGCAGTTTGTTCAATTCGCCAATCGTCGTTATTATGGCAAAGTTGATAGAATTGCTCATCGCTTAAATTGACGGATTTTAGGTTTAAGGTAATGGGTTCGACGGTAATCATGGGATTTAATTTTCTTGATTAAATACTTGAGAAACTTTTAAATTAAGTTGACTAAATATAGAGGATTTTACTAAGTCATCATTGCTAAAATTACCAATTTCTGTATAAGTATTTCCTCTTAATTCTAAGACTAAAATGGTTTGAGTTTGAGGATCAACTATCCAGTATTCGGGAATCTCACAATCTTGATATTGGCTTCTTTTAGCGATGTAATCTCTCTCTCTTTGGATTTCTCCAGGGCTAACCACTTCAATGACTAATAAGGGGGGTAACATGGAAAGAAGAATCGTATTTCTCTGGGAGAGTAATTGAATATGTTCTTCTCGAATAATGGTTAAGTCAGGATAACGGTTTTTCGGTTCGCCTCTCACTTCTAATTCTAAACCATGTCCTCTGACTCTATCGGTTCCTAGCATTAAAGCAAAGACTAGAAAAAGACGATTGGCAATCTGAAAGTTAAGTCCTGATTCTGGTGGCATTTCTATCAATTTCCCGTTAAATAATTCATAGTTTTCCTCTGAATTATCCTCATACTGTAGATATTCAGCGAAGGTTTGAAAGCGGGGTTTTGTGGTTAACATTAGAGTTCACTCCATTGTGAATGATTTGTAATAGTAAAGCCGAATATTTTCTATTCTCGTTTTTTCTAATTCTTGTTGGGCTGTACCTACCCACATATTAGGTAAAATATCTTGATGTTGATAAAAGCTGTGAACTTTTTGGGCAGTATAATTAAGTTTAAAACAATTTATTAGATCCTGAGGATTTTTGAGATTGTAGTAAAGCACTGGGTTATGATTGGCTTTTGATAAACCTGTAAAAAATAGACTTGATGCTTGGAGAGGTTTTAAGGCTGATTTAGGAAAATGTTGCCACACTTGATTGATGGTTTCTGGTTTGAAAAAATCATCTTCTCTAACTTCGACATAAATTTCGATTTCACTCTTACCATTGAAATAAAAATCAAAACCAATTAGGTTAACAAACCCACTGAGATAATTACTATCAGCAGCACCGTCACTTAAAATAAAAGCGGTTGCTAGTTTTTCGGGATAATCCCCAATTCTGATGTGCATTTTTACACTAGAATCGGCAAGGTCTGTTCTTAAGTCAATACCAGCACTTAGGACTTCTAGCAAGCTAGAAGTCAAAGTTGTCTCCTAAAAATCGCTGTAATAGAGAATAATCTAATTGAACACCCACACGGTTCTCCACTTGCTGAAAACAAGCTGGAGATTGAGTTAGATATTTTTGCCACTCTTGAGCTTTATCTTTAAACAAGAGCATAAACCTTGAGGCAATCAGTTTATCCAATTCTATCTTACAAGAGGCTTCAATACTACAATCGCCTTCAACTTCCATCACGAAATCTTCAAATAGCCGCAGAGGATAAACAGGCTCAACATCGAAAGCTTGTTGATGATTGCGAATAAATTGTAGTGTTTGCTCTTTGAGGGAGTTTTTTTGAATGTCAACAACTATCATAATGGCCAGTTTTTATAGCGGTTCTTGCATCTGTGCGGCACACTTAAACCTTTGCTGATTAAGCTGTTCAGGATCAGGAATGTACCTCTTGTGAATCAGAAACGCTATAGATTGTTAAAAGAATATTTTAGGTAAGGTGAGATTCCGGGCTCTTCGTTACTTGTTATGGTTCGATAGGGGGGCATAAATCGACTAAATCCTTATCTGGCAAGAGACTTAATTGATTAGTTCGCTCTAGATCAAAAATAATTGACAAAAATCGCCAAATGCCTTTCTATATAAGGGTTC
>NZ_JASJFB010000490.1:0-4455 GCF_030065455.1 Microcystis sp. M53602_WE12
AGCTCAGCATCCCTATAAAACTCAAATCTTGGACTTCCATTCCTGCAAAACCCAATGGGCAACTCGTTCACTCTATTTTGAGGGACAGAAGCGAAATCAATTCTGTATCCTACACTACCGTTTGAATTTGGAATTGCTGAATGGCAGCCCTAGAAAAGGCCCTAGAAAAAGAAGCGGAAAACTTGATCGCCACCGTGATTAAATTAGCCATATCTCAGTGACAACGGCAAGAGCCTGACATCAACCCCATGGACGACAATTAAGAATGACAACCTAAAATCTTTTCGCTAATTTTGCCATAGACTGCACCCTTTGCTTCTAAAATGGGCTATTGCGGCTAGACCCGAATATTGGTCTAGCATTTGCCCGTAGACTGAAAAAAGCACGTTATAAAGATTATGGCCAAAGTTCTGGTATCCGATTCGATCGATCCGGTAGGAGTAGAAATTCTGTCACAGGTTGCCCAAGTGGACGTGAAAACAGGACTATCCGCCGAGGAAATCATTCAAATTATCCCCGAATACGACGCACTGATGCTCCGTTCCAGTACCCGCGTCACCAAAGAAATCGTCGAAGCGGGCAGCAAACTGCAAATTATCGGCCGCGCGGGGGTAGGAGTCGATAATATCGATGTTCCTGCGGCCACTCGTCAGGGTATTATTGTCGTTAACTCTCCCGAAGGTAACACGATCGCCGCTGCCGAACACGCCTTGGCCATGATGTTATCCCTCTCCCGTCATATTCCCGATGCCAATCAGTCGGTAAAAGCGAATAAATGGGAAAGAAATCGCTTTATCGGCACAGAAGTTTATAAAAAGAACCTAGGAGTCGTCGGTTTAGGTAAAATTGGTTCCCACGTCGCCGCCGTTGCTAGATCTCTAGGCATGAAAATTCTCGCCTACGATCCCTTTATTTCCAAAGAACGCGCCGATCAACTCGGTTGCACCTTGGTGGATCTAGAATTACTCTTTGCTGAGTCCGATTTTATCACCCTCCACGTCCCGAAAACTCCCGAAACCCAGCATCTCATCGGTCGGGAAACCATCGCTAAGATGAAACCAACGGTCCGCATCATTAACTGTTCCAGAGGCGGCATTATCGACGAGTTGGCTTTAATTGAAGCCCTCGAATCCGGTAGAATCGCCGGGGCAGCCTTGGATGTATTTGAACAGGAACCTTTAGGCGAATCTAGATTAAGAGAATTGTCTAACGTCATTCTCACTCCCCACCTAGGCGCATCGACTACGGAAGCACAGGTGGGTGTGGCTGTTGATGTGGCCGAACAAATTCGCGATGTCCTCCTCGGTTTGCCAGCGCGTTCGGCCGTTAATATCCCCGGACTAACTCCCGATGTTATGGAAAAACTGCGCCCTTACCTGCAATTAGCGGAAACTATGGGTAATCTCGTCAGTCAGTTGGCAGGAGGTCGCTGTGACTCGTTAAATGTCCGTTTACAGGGAGAATTGGCCACTAAAGACAGTCAACCTCTGGTGGTGGCGGCAATTAAGGGTTTACTTTCCCAAGCCCTCCGGGAACGGGTAAACTATGTTAATGCGGCGATCGAAGCTAAGGAACGCGGTATCCGGGTAATCGAAACCCGGGATGCTTCCACCCGGGACTATTCGGGATCGATTCATTTGGAAGCCAATGGTTCCATGGGGACCCATTCCGTCACCGGAGCGCTGTTAAGTAACGGAGAAATCCGCATTACTGACCTCGATGAGTTCCCAATTAACGTGCCACCGAGTAATCATATGCTATTCACCCTTCACCAGGATATGCCCGGTATTATCGGCAAAATTGGCGCACTTTTAGGCAGTTTTAATGTCAATATCGCCAGTATGCAGGTAGGACGCAAAATTATTCGCGGTGACGCAGTTATGGCCCTGAGTCTCGATGATCCTCTACCAGAAGGTCTTCTCTCGGAAATTACTAAAGTCCCCGGTATCCGCGATGCTTACACAGTAAAACTCTAGATTAAATCAGTTATCAGCTTCTGAAGGCAAGAGGCAACCCCCCACCCCCCCTAGGGTTGATTCAAGGTAGGGTTGATTCATGAATCAACCCTACTACCGACATCGGGGGGGTCGGGGGGCAAGGGGGGCTAATCTAAGAATAAGCGGTTTAAATGCGTCTTAGCTTCATCAGTAATCAGTGAAAAGAAAGCTCCGCACTTGCCACTTAAGTAGGGAGGTACAATTATTTGTAGGATGGGTTAGCGGTAGCGTAACCCATGCGGGCGTTGGGTTTCATGCTTCAACCCAACCTACGTTCATCTTATATTTAATTCCACCCACCTACTTAATACTGTTGACTGAAAACTCAAATCTGATAACTGATCACTGATCACTGATATATGTCTAATAGTTGGTGGGAAATTACGGTTTTGTGCGAACCTAGTCTCGAAGAAACGGTTTTCTGGAGACTGGAAAATTTTGGCTGTTCGGGAACGGCCACTGCTAAAAAACAATCCTCTTTAGAGGTTAAGGCCTATATACCAGAAATTAAAGCGCAATTGCCCGATTTAGAGGCACTAAGCCTCTGCTTAAAGGAAGATGCTTTGATTTTAGGTTTTCCCGAACCTGTCAGCCATTGGCAGTTAATGGACGAGGAAGACTGGGCCAGCAGTTGGAAACAACATTGGCAAATTAGCGAGATCGGCGATCGCTTTTTGATCTGTCCTGCTTGGTTAAATCCCCCCGAAAATAACCAGAGATTGGTGATTAAAATTGACCCCGGTTCCGCTTTTGGCACGGGAACGCATCCAACCACGCAATTATGTCTAGAATCCCTAGAAATGCGTTTAAGTAGCCATCCAGAGAATAAAATTATCGCCGATATCGGTTGTGGTTCCGGCATACTGGCGATCGGGGCGATTTTATTAGGAGCGAAAAAAGTTTATGCTGTCGATATAGATCCCCTGGCGGTGAGTGCGACAGGCAGTAATCGCCATCTCAACGGGATTAACCCCGAAAATTTAGCTATTAATCAGGGTAGTGTCGAGGAGTTGTTAGAATTAATTCCCGATGGTGTTGATGGCATCGTTTGTAATATTTTAGCCGAGACAATTATCGCTTTAATGCCCGCAATCACCCGTCTGGCAAAACCCACCACTTGGGGAATTTTAAGCGGCATCCTCGTCACCCAAGCACAAGCGGTTACAGATATTTTAGAACCCCAAGGCTGGACAGTGGCTGCCCTATGGAAACGTCAAGAATGGTGTGGTCTTCAAATTCGTCGCACCGTGGATTAGTATCGGGTTTGCGGCAAAAAGTTTTTCGTGGGGGTAGGGTGTGGGGTGTGGGGTTTTACCCATTTTGGCGAGCGGGGAGCAGCACAACCGGGGGAATACCGACCCCTGATTTCTGAACGAGTACGGAGGGAGTCGAACCCCCGACACCCAGGACCGGAACCTGGTGCTCTATCCTCTGAGCTACGTACCCACAATAAAATACTATTACATTATACCACTAGCCGACGCAGTAGAGCAGAAATTTCCATGACTAGCGATCGCCCTTTAAAACTACTAATCAGTAACGATGACGGCATTTCCGCTCTAGGAGTCCGCACCCTCGCTAACACCCTCGCTACTGCGGGCCATCAAGTCATCGTAGTTTGTCCAGACGGCGAGCGCTCTGCTACCGGTCATGGCTTAACCCTACACCATCCCATCCGGGCCGAACAGGTGGAAGGAATTTTTCACCCCGATGTGATTGCTTGGTCCTGCTCGGGAACTCCCGCCGATTCGGTGAAATTTGCCCTTAGTGCCGTCCTCAAAGAGCGTCCCGATTTAGTTTTAGCCGGCATTAACCACGGGTCTAATCTCGGCACCGATATCCTCTATTCTGGCACGGTTTCCGCGGCCATGGAGGGCTTAATCGAAGGTATTCCCAGTATTGCTGTTAGTCTGGCTAGTTTTAAAGCCTGTGATTTCCAACCGGCCGCCGATTTTGCCCTCACTTTAGTCAGGAAAGTTGCCCTTAACCCTTTTTCTATTCCCACTTTACTCAATGTGAACGTCCCTCCGGTTAGTAGTGCCGAAATCAAGGGGGTGAAAATCACTAGGCAGGGATTGCGACGCTACGAGGAAACCTTCGAGAAAAGACTGGATCCTAGGGGTAAAAGTTATTACTGGTTAATTGGGGAAGTGGTGGAAGATATCGAACAACCGGACTACAGCCATTTACCCCCGCAAGTGCCTACGGATGTGCGCGCTATTGGCGAGAATTTTATCACCATCACGCCCCTACAATACAATTTAACTGATGTGCAGGGTTTTCAACATTTGTACGGAAATTCTTGGTTTGATTGAGGATCATCGGAAATTTTGGGTCTGAAACCCCGCCGTTCTAGGTTGGCTTTACGTTAGAATTAAAAGGCCAGTCTCGAAAACCAAGTGGACGGCGCAGCACCTTGAAAACTCGGCTTAGGGGGTTCCGACCAGAAAAGCTTGGC
>NZ_JASJFB010000362.1:0-8615 GCF_030065455.1 Microcystis sp. M53602_WE12
AAAGTGCCGACCTTTGGAGTGATTGGGGGGAAAATTCAGGTACTTTTTCCCTGAAAATTAGGTAATTGACCCCCTGAAAATGGGTAAAACCCCACACCCCACACCCCACACCCCACACCCTGCCCCCAGGAAAAGCTTTTTGCCGCAAACCCTACTTAGGGTTTTTTTCGGGGAATTCCTCGCAAGGTTAAAACATCATCGAGGGTGGAACAATAGTTTTTTAAACCAAAATCAGCAGGAGTATAGGTTTTAATGTGGGTGAAGTGGCGATAATTCATTGCAAAACGGTCCCATGCTTCCATCTGCAAGTTAAAAACTTTGATAAAAAAGTTAGCAATGGTTAAAGATAAAGGAATGCGAAAATAGATTTTTTTGTTTAAATAAGTACAGATTTCCTCCACTGCTTGGTTAGCTGTTGTGCGTTGATTGCCTAGAACAATTTTGCTTTCTGGTGCGGGATTTTCGATTAAATAATTCACCACTTGAGCTATATCTTTGGCATGGATAAAATGAAAACTGCCATCAGCTTGAAACCAACGCACTAAACCGATATATTTCAACACATCCGGTAAACCGCCATAGATATGAGAATAGGGTTTATTTTCGTCACCACCTAAGACAAAAGTGGGGTATAAAGTGATAATTTTATCGGCGATTTCTAGGTCAGTAAATTTACTATAACAAATATATTTAGTGCGGATATAATTAGTTCCTATCTCCCCAGCTTCGGGTAAAGGTTGATTATTTTGATTGAGAATGCTGGCAGTGGAAAAGTAGAGGACTTTCTCGCAGATTTGAGCATCTAAATAACTAATTAATTCTAGGGTTTTTACCACATTAATCTGATAACTTTCCTCCTCTCCTCCCCAACTGGTAGCGATTAAAACCGCTATATTCATTGTTTTTAAAAGATCGGCATATACCCCAATATTTTCCATATCGCCTAAAAGTATATGAACATTTGATCGCCCTTGGTAAGTAAATTTTAACTTCTCGGGATTACGCACTAAAAAATATACTTCATAGTCGGGATTTTCCAGTAAAATCTCAGCGATATAATGCCCAATACAGCCACTCACACCCGTTAGAAATATTTTTTTCATTATTTTAATTGATACGGCAGAATTTAGGGGACAGTGTGAAAGTAAAAAGTGAGTCACGGGTTCGGATTTTGGAGAGCTGCATCTAAACTTTGCAGAAATATCAAAAATGAGTAATGGTCAGTGACTCTTAAATTATTACAAATATATCAGCAGCTGCGTGTAAGCATCCCACAAAAAAACTAATGCGCGGGGGGTTCGGGGGAGGCGCTTCGTCCCCCGACGGGGGGTTTGGGGGGTAGAACCCCCCAAGAGTCTGGATTGGAAACAAACAACCTAGAAAGCACAGTTTTTTAACAGAAGTTATCAGAGAATCCCAACTTAGTAGATTTTAAATTATGGGATGCACTCTTAGGTGTTGGGTGTTACAGACGATTTCCTTACCTCCTAACCCCTATTCCCTAAACCTTGATCACGACATCCTAGGCGTGAACTGCTAATAATTGATCCGCTTGTTTAGCGGTTTCAAAGAAGAAACGCACGTTATCTTCAGGAGTTCCCACCAAAACACCATGACCTAAATTAAGAATATGACCTTGATTACCTGCTTTACGAATAGTATCAATAATCCGCTCGCGAATAAAAGACTGGGAACCGAATAAAACCCCCGGATCGATATTACCTTGAACCATCATCGATTTACCTAAACGCTGTCTCGCTTCGGCCAGATCCACAGTCCAATCGACGCTAATAATATCAACCCCCGATTTACCCATTCTTTCCAAAACGCCGGCGCTGCCACTAATGTAGAGAATTAACGGTGTATCGGGATGGGTTTCTTTCACCAAACGAACTACTTTTTGTTGATAGGGTAAGGCAAAAACATCGTAATCTTGGGGAGTTAATTGACCCGCCCAAGAATCGAACATTTGTACCACTTGCGCCCCACAATCGATTTGATAACGGACATAGGTGGCAATCATATCCGCTAATTTATCTAAAAATTGGTGCAGTACCGAGGGTTCCGAAAAAGCCATCCCTTTAATCACAGAATAACTTTTAGAACCTTTCCCTTCCACTGCATAGGCTGCTAAAGTCCAAGGCGCTCCGACAAAACCGAGGACAGTGGATTTGTTTCCCACCTCTTGACGTAGGGTTTTTAAAATCGTTTTGATAAAAGGTAAAGACTGATCGGGATCGAGGGGATTAAGTTGGTCCACCTGCGCTTGAGTACGAATGGGAGAATCGATAATCGGCCCCTTACTTTCGATAATATCAAAGGGAATACCAATTCCCGCCAAGGGAGTGAGGATATCGGAGAACATGATCACCCCATCCGGTTGAAAAGCACGCCAGGGTTGCAGGGAGATTTCGATCGCTAAATCGGCATTTTCCGATCTTTCCCGAAAACTGGGGTATTTATCCCGCAATTCTCGATAAATCTGCATATAACGTCCTGCTTGTCTCATCATCCACACGGGAGGACGGGGTAAGATTTCTCCTTTGGCAGCGCGTAATAAATAAGGTATTTCAGGGGAGTCAGTCATATCAGGATGATTATTCTATTGCCTTTTCTACGGTATCATCCCCCGTACAGCTAATTTTTCTGGTTTTTCCTTAAGAATTGTTAACGAAAGTTATCCCCCTTTGCATTGAAACTGGGTACTGGAAATTATAGTACAATCTTTTGGTTTGAGACAGGGTGTAGAGTGTAGGCTATAGGGATAAGTTGATAAAATCTATGGCGGATTCAAAAATTCAATCTTCCCGAGTATTTAAGAGTTTGGCAGGAGGCCGTAAATTTAGCTGAAAGTTGCTATCGTCTCACTAAAACTTTTCCCAAAGAAGAGCTTTATGGGATGACAACACAGATTCGCCGAGCTTCGGTGTCAATAGCAGCGAATATTGCCGAGGGGTATGGACGCAAAACCAGGGGAGAATACATCCAATTTTTGTACATAGCTCAAGGTTCTCTCAAAGAGTTGGAGACTCATTGGTTAATCTCTCAAAGAGTTGAACTAGCTTCCCCTCAGAGCGTCAATCCTATTCTTAATCAATGTGAATCAGTAGGCCGACTCCTGCTAACTTTGATTCGCGCTCTTGAAAATAAATAACCCCCACACCCTACACCCCACACCCTACACCCTACACCCTACACCCTACACCCTACACCCTACACCCTACACCCCACTCCCCACCCTGGGATGAACTCGACGCAATCGCAAGGCATTCGTCACCACGGAAAGGGAACTTAAAGCCATGGCAGCACCGGCAATAATCGGATTGAGCAGAAAAGGATAGAGGACTCCGGCAGCGATGGGAATGGCAATCAGGTTATAAATAAAAGCAAAAAAGAGATTTTCTTTGATATTTCGCATTGTTGCCCGACTTAACTCAATAGCAGTCACAATTCCCTGTAAATCTCCCGAAATTAAGGTTATATCGCTTGCGGCGATCGCTACATCAGTCCCCGTGCCAATGGCAATACCTAAGTCCGCTTGCGCCAATGCGATCGCATCATTGATGCCATCTCCAACCATGGCGACTATTTTCCCTTTTTTCTGCAAATATTCGATTTTTTCGGCTTTTTCTTGGGGACGGAGTGCGGCAAAAAAGCGCCGGATACCCAACTCGCTGGCGATCGCTTCTGCGGTTTCGAGGTTGTCCCCCGTCATCATCATCACCTCTAAGCCCATTTTTTTGAGCTTGGCGACCACTGAAGAAGAAAAAGGTTTTAAAACGTCGGAAATGGCAATCAACCCCTCTAAATGCCCGTTAACCGCTATCCAAGCCACGGTTTTTTTCTGCCATTCCCAATCGTGGGCGACTTTTTTAAGAACTTTTGTTTCGATCCCTTGACTTTCTAACCATTGTTGTGTACCGATTTGCACTAAATCCGACCCGACTTTTCCCTGCACTCCTGACCCAGTTATTGAGTCAAATTCGGTTACTTCTAGGGTTTTAATGGCGTTTAACCGCCCATATTTAACTATTGCTTCTCCTAACGGGTGTTCAGAATGATTCTCCACCGATACGACTAACTGCAGCAGCGATAATTCCCGTCCATCCCCCACCCCCTCGCGAGTCAAGAAGTCCGTCACCGTTGGTTTACCCTGGGTGAGAGTTCCGGTTTTATCTAGAACAATAGTAGTAATGCCCTGGGCTAATTCTAAACTTTCGGCATTTTTAATTAAAATTCCCTGTTTTGCTCCCTGTCCTGTTCCCACCATAATCGAGGTGGGTGTAGCTAATCCTAGCGCACAGGGACAGGCGATAATTAAGACTTCCACCATTGTAATCAAAGCGAGGGTGAGATTACCCGTGCGGAGAATCCAAAATAAGAAAGTTATTACCGCAATAATCATCACCACCGGCACAAAATAAGCGGTCACTCGATCGACTAATCTTTGTATAGGTGCTTTTGATGCTTGCGCGGTTTGCACTAATCGGACAATCTGAGCTAAAACCGTATCTTTTCCCACCCGTAACGCTTGCATTTGTAGGCTACCGGTTTTATTAATTGTCGCACCGATTACCTGTTGATTGACGGTTTTTCGCACGGGTAAACTTTCCCCCGTCACCATCGATTCATCAATGCTAGAACTGCCTTGGATAATTATGCCATCGACGGGAATTTTTTCCCCCGGACGCACTAAAATTATATCTCCTACTTTCACCTCTTCTATTGGTATATCTAGCGTCTGTTCTTCCCTAATTACCCTAGCAGTTTTTGCCTGTAATCCCATTAATTGTTTAATAGCGGCGGCCGTTTCTTTTCTGGCACGTTTTTCGAGGAAACGACCGAGTAAAATCAGAGTAATGACGATAGCTGATGCTTCGTAATAGACATGGGAATTAAACCCCTGTTTTTCGATAAAATCGCTCCCGAAGGTTAAAAACAGGGAATAAAAATAGGCGGCACTGGTTCCCAAAACTACTAAAGTGTCCATGGTGGCAGTGCGATTTTTAAAGGCTTTCCAAGCATTTTTATAAAAACTTTGACCACACCAAAATTGGACGGGAGTAGCGAGAATTAATTGTAATAAGGGAGCGTGTAACCAGTGGGGAATAAAAGATAGAGATAAACCCGTCATCATCGGCAAAGAACCGATAAAAAGTATAATGCTAATAACAATAGCGATCGATAGTTTGGTGAGAAGTTCTTTTTCTGGCCTGGATTCGAGATTAATTTCCGTTATCGGTGTAGCTTGGAAACCGGCATCCCTAACTTTTGCTTGAATAGTGTTAAGATCGGTACGCTTAGGGTCATAGTCCACCTCCACCTGTTCCATGCCAAAATTAACTTGACATCGAATCACTCCGGGGATAGATTTAATTATCCGTTCGATCGAATCAGCACAACCAGCGCAACTCATCCCGGCGAGTTTGAGAGTTTGATGGGTCATAATGTTAATAGCAGCGGAAGTCAGCAAGAAAATCCCCTGCAGCAGAGTTATATCTTTAGCATAAAATATTCCCCTAGCTGCAGGGTCAAGAATCCTCTGTTAATTTTTCTGAATAGATATGAAGAAATGTCAAAAAGAGTGTCTGTATTTTCCTAACACACCCTTAATTTTTATGGACAAATTTCAATTAGGGCTTGCTGAATAAATCTAAAAACCTTGTTGGGTAAGACTTTTAGACTTTTTGTCAATCAAAAAGTACCGGATATGCGAGTGATCGGGGGGAAAATTCCTGGACTTTTTCCCTGAAAATTAGGTAATTGACCCCCTCAAAATCGGTAAAACCCTACACCCCACACCCCACACCCCACACCCTGCCCCCAGGAAAAACTTTTTGCCGCAAACCCTAATTAACCCCACTCTGTTGCGTATCTTGACCCTGCAAAGCATCGGCAGCGGAAACACCATCACCCTGAAAACCAAAATACCATAAAGCAGCGGCAGCTTCAGCGCGATTTACCGGTCTTTTTGGCTGAAATAGGGTAGTAAAACCAAAAACTCGCCGAATATTGGCTTGTTCGGCATTTTGAAAATCGGCATAAAGAGCGCGCACCAGCTGCGGGTTAATTTTATTAGTATCCTGAAAACCCCAAGTATTTTTAATCGTATCAAGATTGGCGCTCGGTAAAGCTTTTCTGATATCTAATGGCACTTTCCAAGCGATTAAATCTTCCCGGGTTAAAGGAGCATTGGGACGGAATAAAAGGGCGCTACTATCTCCCGTTAAAGGAGAGGGAATTAACCCCGCTTCCGCTAATCCTTGAATATAAATATAATCGGGATCGTTATTTTTAACATCACTAAAAGCTGGGGAACTATTGGGAGTAGCTAAACGGATTTGTTTACCCGCTACATTGGCATAAATGGCATTATTAGCCTGTAACAACCAGCGCGCAAATTCTCGGCGCGTTATTGTATCATTAGGGTTAAACTGATTGTTATTACCAGTTAATACTCCTAATCTAGCTAAGTCTTGAATGTGGCTTTTTAAGGGATTAGGTAAGGATTCGAGATCGTTAAAACTGGTAGGATTAAGATTGGGTAAGGGGGAAGAAATAGGGGAGGGACTAGGGGAAGCAATCGGGGTTCCCGTTGGACGATAATCGAGGCTATATTCCGTATTGGGAGAAGTGGCAGTTATGGTGATAGTTAATTCTAAATTATCTCGACGGGCTGTCAAGGTACTATTGACTCCTTCCCCAGAAAAGGGAGTGATAATTTCCCAATTATTATTAACTAATTCCTGTTGATAAAAAGCCTCGATCGCATTGCTGGGATCGTTGGATTGCCAACGGGTTTGCCCACCAGTATTATCAGGATTTGTCTGCACGGATAATAATTCTGATTGACTATATCGAGGAATTTCTGCGGGAAAATTTGCGGGTAATTGCTGGTTATTAGGAGAGTTTTCCGGTATGGGATTTGTTTGTAGATTAGGATCGGCAGCCAGACGATTTTCTAGGGCAGGATTGCCACTACAGGCTCCTAAAATGCCCAGCAGAGTGATAATTGTACTGTAGCGAATAAACTTACTCACGGTCTTTACCAATATTGTTTCCTTAGCTTTATCCTAGCCTATTTACTCAGGTTTTTGACTAGGGAAAATTCGGTGCCACCATTGACGTAATTTCCCCAGCAGAAATCCTCCTAACCCTTTTGTGTATTTTTCAAATTTGTAGTAAAATAAAATGTCGATTATATCCTGGGTGGCAAGATACTTGAGATAGGATACTCCTTGATCTATACGCACATCACTATATTCTAAATAAACTTTGCGACTGAGGCGATCGGATAAATTCCATTTTGGTTGAAAATATTCCTGCATCCTCTGTTGATAAGGGGCAAAACTACTCGATTTTCCCTGTAAATATTCTTCCATGTATTGACAAGCAATTTCGGCTCCTTTCATAGCATAGCGAATACCTTCCCCTCCTAAAAAGTTAACCGTAGAAACAGCATCACCAATCGCTATAATATTCGGTTCTTGATAATAAATATCTTGCAGATTGAGCGAATATTCTAAAATAGAACCATGGATGTCGATTATATCATATTTAGAGAGATTCATGTAGGTTTGAATAATTTGTGTAATATAACTTTTTAAAGGCTTAACTTCAGAAATATAAGGATGTTCTCCCTCTAACCAAGCAGCTCCTATTTTTAATTGCTGATTATCCATAGGAAAAATCCAACTATAACCTTTAGGACTCCATTTATGACCGAGAAAAAAAACTAAATTATCTTGATACTTTTGATAATCTACTTCTGGCACAGCAATTAAATATTCAATGCCCACTGCTTTTAAAAAATTAGGTTTTTCTCGTCTGTGTTTATACATAACTGCTCTAGCGTATCCCGTGGCATCAACCAATAAACGAGTATTAACTGTTTCGATTTTCTCGTCTTTTGATTTCAAGAAAACAGTTAGCTGATTCTCCGTTTGTTGATATTTCAGATAACGACAACCTAAACGAACTTCTCCCCCCCAACGCAGCACTTCCGCCGCTAAAAACTCTCGCAATTTGGCAAAATCAAAAACTACCCCTAAAGGTTGCGGTGATGACCAAAAATGATGTATGCTAGTGGAGATAATTTCGATATTTTTCCAAAACCTAGCCACCACGGTTTCGGGGAGATTGAATTGTTCTAAAATTTCTAGGGGAGAAGCGGCACTAGAAAAATTATTATCTTGCCAACTAGAATGTTGTTCCACCAAAAGAACACGATAACCTTTTTCACTTAATAATCTACCACAGTGACCTCCCGCTGGTCCGCCCCCAATAATTACGACATCATAATCCATGATTTACTCCCTCGCCTAATCTTGCTAACTTGCTTTTATTTTACCCTAAATGCCCTCTGTTAAACCCCAAACTGGTTAAGCTGTTGTGCATCTAAATTTGATAAGTAGCTGATTATAATTAAATTAAAAATGGATTTTGCCTTTAATCCCCCCTTGATCCCCCCTTGATAAGGGGGGTGCCGATAGGCGGGGGGATCCCCCTTGATCAGGGTAGGGCTGTTTCATTCTCCCATCAGAATATCAAAAGTAAAAGCGATCACTGTCAGGTAAAATGAGAAGTGAACGCGAACTTTTGAAAGATATGTTGAG